>JBMTWK010000065.1:0-10333 GCA_049452395.1 Prochlorothrix sp.
GACAAGTTCCCTCCAGGCAAGGACCGACAGGATTGACTTTTAGAAACCAGTTGGGGTAACTATTCAGGGGTCTACGAAGTTAGTAGGGTTTCAGCCCTTCGATCGGAGTCCGAAGCAGCTCAAACCATACCAATCCAGGATTTTCAGAGCCTGAAACCCGCATTCTTCCGTGACCCCCTGAATGGTTACCCAGTTGGGTAAGGTCGCAGGTGCCCAAGACCTCTGGGACTCAGTGAACCTTTGGACTGCTTCACCCCTTCGTTGAGGCTGAACCGCAGGACTGAAGGAAACCTGGGTTAGATGATGGAGCAAGCGGGATACGCCTTGCTGATTCCACTCCTGAACCGATCCGCAAAAACTACAGATTCACCAAAAATTGCAGACAACGTTTGCTCTAACCCAAGAGGATTCTGGGTCTCATTTTTGGGGAGTGGACGGGGCATCACCAGAGCCTAACCAG
Organism: Prochlorothrix sp.; assembly: GCA_049452395.1. GTDB lineage: Bacteria > Cyanobacteriota > Cyanobacteriia > Prochlorotrichales > Prochlorotrichaceae > Prochlorothrix. Next base: position 461 of record JBMTWK010000065.1, read on the forward strand.
GGCGAGGGATTCAAGGGACCAAGCTGGGTAAATTGGACTCGCACAAAGGGCTGAATTCGACCACGGATGATGTTGGTCTGATGATCGTCAGCTTGCTCTGTTTGGGCTTGCCCATCAGAAATCCTGTGCAGATCTCCTCGCGTAGTATACGACACAAGTAAACATTGATAAAGTTTTATGACAATTTTACCGGGCTAGATGAGAACCCTTGGAGTCCCGGTAGCCCGGAGTCTTTTGGGGAGGATCAGGAGGGACGATGTTAGATTTTCTGTTGCCGTTTAACTTGGGGGGGGAGTGGAGCCTAACTCTGTTCCCCGTTCGGGTCATGTTGTTCCAGATTTTGGTGCTGCTGGTGGCGATCGCCCTGGAGGCGTTGGTCTTGGAGCAGAAGCTGGGGGTGAGCAAGCGCGGGAGCGTTCAGTTTTCGACCATCCTCAATCTTTTTTCAACCATTGCGGGTTGGCTGATATTTTTGGTGGTGGAGGTGGTGGTGCCGGAGCAGTGGCGCTGGGAGCTGATGAATTACGTTCTGTTCGATCGGCCCTTCCAAATTGATGCCCAAACCCTCAGTACGCTGGCGGTGTGCTTTTTCCTGGTCACCTTTGTGTTTACCTTCTTTATCGAAACCCAGGCGCTCAATTTTCTGTTGCTGATTTTGAGAACGGAACCCAAGATCCGCAAGGAAACGAGCCAGGTCCAAAACAACCGCATGAGCCGCTACCAGGCTTCTTGGACCGATCGGTATCGGATGAATACGCTCCTCATGGCCAATGCCTACAGCTACAGTGCCGTCTTGGTGCTGCTCCTCATCCGCCAAGTGTTCTCGTTTTAACGGGAGTTCGATCGCCCGCCCACAGCCCCCATTCCATTAGGTGCCATGAAAGATCTCGTCGCAGCGATTAAGTCGATCCTCTGGCCGGAGCGCCTCTACTCCTGGCAAACCGCTATGGCGCTGTGCGTCCTGGCCTGGGTTATGTCTTTCCCCACGGATCCCCCCATCCAGAATTTACTGGTGCGCCTGGGCTGGATTTGCCTCATTGCGGGGGTGGGCTGGATGACAACGGAGAACCCCATCGCCCTGTGGGGTCTGTCCTTTGGCCCTTGGCTCACGGGGATCCTGATTTGTATTTTTCTGTTCATCAGCAATCCAGAGGAGAGCTTGCCCCGCATTGCGGTGATTCTCTGGCCGGTGATTGCGGCCTTTGTGGCGGCTTTCCCCGCTAGCTTCAAACCCACGACGGGGCTGCAAGTCCCCCCCATTCAGACCCGCACCCGCTTGATCCTGCTGCTCCTCAGTAACCTGTTGATCATGGCTTGGATCCTGCTGTTCTATCTCATGCAGGACTGGCTGGTGAACTATCCCGGCCTGCGGCAAGAGGATTTTAGTCAGAGTAATTTTGTGGCGGCGGTGGGTGAGGTGCCGCCCCAGGAGGACCGGGGAGCCAATATTGTGCAGGCGATGTCTGCAACGCTGGAGGGTGAGGTGACGGGTAAGCCGCGATCGGAGGTGGAGCGCTGGCTGCTGCAACTGCGGGAGGATCCCGATGCACCCAATGTGTTTCGCGATCAGGTTTTCGATCGCCTTGCGCTGACTACGCCGCCTGATGTGCGGGATGGCAAGCTCTGGCAGTTTGAAATTCGGATCACGGAACCGGCTTACCGCATGGTGTTGGGGGCGCGGTGGATAGGGCCGAGTGCCTACAGCGAGGGCTATTTGATGCAGCGATCGTGCCAAATTAGCTTTACTGGGAATGAACCGACGGCAACGGCTGCGGTCTCCTGTGGGAACCAAATTAATAAGATTGCGCCTACGGCGAGTTAAGCGCCGTTGCGGCAACTTCTAAAGCCTCCCCCCTGGGATCGCCGATTTGCAATCGGCTGGCCGTGCAGAGTTGCGGCAACTTCTAAAGCCTCCCCCTTGGGAAGCGTCCCCCCTGGGATCGCCGATTTGCAATCGGCTTGCCCCAAGATCCCCAAGACTCCCAACCCGTCCCCCTGATTGAGGCAAGAAGGGGGATAAGGGGTTCACGTTCATTGCAGCGCATCGCGTGATTAATCTAAAAACCATGGCAAGATCGAACAGGATTGCCATTTCCTCCCCTACTAGCCCTTGGCTGTTGTTACGATCGCCCTATGGTCACCCAAACGTTCTCCCAATACCTATCCCCCTCCTGGCAATTAACCCTTCAGAGCCAACCCTCGCCCTTGTCTCAGTGGATGGGGGAGGTTGTGGTGCGCCAGTTACAGTTTCAACTGATTCGTCTGCTGTCCCCAAGCCCTGATTCTGAGGCTGTTTCGGCCCCTGACCCATCCGGCGATCGATCGCTGGGGCAACCCTTTCCCCCGTTCCCATCCACCCTGCGATCGCCCCTGCCATCTCCGCCATCCCCCGATGTTGTGCTGGCGGGCAATGAGCAATTACTTCAGCACCTCTACACCGCGCTGCAAACCTATGTAGAGCAACACCTGGGTTGTGGCTTGGGCAATCCCACTGAGGCAGTTTTGGCATGGTCAGGGCTGATTCCGGTACCCCCGCTCCCACCGAGTGACCGGGCTGGGGATAGGGGAGAGAGTCCTTGGCTCGATCGGCAGGAGAGATCCGGGAAGCCGAGTTGGGAAGCAGGTTTGACAGCGAGCGCGGAGGGAGAGCAATTCTCGGAGGTTGAAGAAACCGCTGCGCCCAATCCTGCCTTGGCGGTGCTGCCGATCGAAACCGCGATCGGCCCAGACCTGCACCAACCCCTCTCCCTGGATTTGGACGCGGAAACCCTAGCCGAGTTGGAAACCTCCCCAGGGTTTGACAACTACCTTGAAGACCCCAGTTTTGGGCAGGCTCAACCGCAGCAACCCCTCTGTATCCAGATTGAACCCTGCTCCGCCCTGCGCCATCGCCTCTCCTACTTCCCCACCCGGCTCGACGTTGTGCCGCCTTACCCGGATGGCTTTGCGCCGCTGGATCCAGGCTTTAATCCTGAGCTTGTCCCCCCCTCTCCTCCCCATCCGGAGGCCCCTCCTCAACCGACATTGACCCTCGAAGTCACCACCCTAGAGCTATTTGATTTGCTGGATGTGCTCGATCAATGGCACAGCAGCATGGTGTTTTTGCCGGACCTGAGAACGCCCAGCCGCTCCAGTGCCCAGCCCTGGTTAAAGTCCGCTGCCCTTGTTTTGATTACGGTGGGGGTGACCGTGGGCGGAATGCAGATCTTCCAAAGCCGCGATCGGGTGGCCCTTAGCCCCAGCGCCGAAACAGCCCCTTCAGCGGATTCTGGCCTTCCCTCCCTGGGTAACTTGGCCTTGGGAGATGGGGATCCGGGGGCCGATCTAGAGGCCCAATTAAACCTGGGACAGGCTCCCCCCTCCCCCGATACCTTGGGCTTACCCCAGGTTCCTGGCGCACCCGGAGCCGCAGGCTCAATGCCGGGATCCGTTCCCCTCGGCACGTCCCAACCCCTCTCCCAAAGCGGTGCCGTGACCTTACCCCCGCCGCCGCCCCCCGGTTGGCTGACTCTGCCGCCGCCCCCCGCTACAACCGCTGGCCCCTTAGCTCCCCTCCCCACCGCTCCCCAAGTGCCTCTCCCCAGTGCGGGGACAGGCCGATCGACCGCGCCCAGTGCTGCGAGTGGCAAGATGGCGATCGCCGATGCGGCCCCCCCTGCTCCCAGCGCGGAAAGCTTAGCCCGCGTTGCCCCGGAAGCCGCCGCCAGCGCCAGCGCTGAATCTGCTAAGGCCGCGATCGATCCCGCCATCACCAGCAGCCAAGTCGCCACCGTTCGCAGCTATTTCCAGAGCGTTTGGCAAGCCCCCGACTCCCTCACCCAACCGCTCCAGTACGGCCTTGTCATCGGTCCCAACGGTGCCCTCCAAACCATCTCCCCCCAAGACACCTCTGCCGGTAACTTCCTCGATCGCACCGGAATGCCCCTCTTGGGAGAACCCTTTGTGCCCGCTGCCGCCGATGGTTACAACCGATCGATGAACCTCACCCTCTACCCCGATGGTCGCGTTGAGGTCTACAGCCTCGGCGCTTGGTAAAGAACGCAATGGACAACGGGAGCATCCCACTATAGAAGCATCTCGGTAGGGGTCGTGCCCCTGTGCCGACCCTCTTCGAGCAAAATATAGACCCCTCCCCAAAAACCCCAGGCTTGCCGAAACGTCCGCCCTCAGCTTAGACTAGAAGACTGTGTTGAATTGTCACCCATTATGCCCAAGCTCAAAAGTCGTCGAGCTGCTGCCAAACGTTTCCGGGCCACGGGAACTGGCAAGGTGATGCGCCGGAAAGCCTTCCGCAACCACCTGTTGCAGCACAAATCTACTAAGCGCAAGAGCAACCTCTCTAAGCCCGCCGTCATTGATGAAACCGACGAGAAGCGGGTCAAGGGAATGCTGCCCTACCTGGGCTAAACTCCCCTGAGAGATGGGGGTTGCCCCTGAGCTGTGCCCAAGCTTCCCCTGTTGCTTGCTTGCAATCTCTTGCTTGCCTTTGCTGATCCCGTCCTCAACCAACTCGTTTCCAAGCCAGAAACGCAACCAGTACCATGACCCGAGTTAAACGGGGCAATGTTGCCCGCAAACGTCGCCAGAAAGTCCTGAAGCTTGCTAAGGGCTTCCGGGGTTCCCACTCTAAACTGTTCCGCACCGCTAACCAGCGCGTCATGAAGGCATTGACCAATGCCTATCGCGATCGTCGCAAGCGCAAGCGTGACTTCCGCCGCCTGTGGATTGCCCGGATTAACGCAGCCGTGCGTCCCTACGACCTCAGCTATAGCCGCTTTATCGGTGGTCTCAAGCAGTCGGATGTCCAAATCAACCGGAAAATGCTCTCTCAGCTTGCGGTGTTGGATCCCGATGCCTTTAAGGCTGTGGTGGATGTGGTCAAGCACTAGGGCACAAGGCGATCGGTTTGGGATTGGGTCAACCTATCCCAGTCCATGGCCTTGGCCCCGCCTGCTGTCCACCTCTTCCTCACTTGTTTCTCGTTGGGGCGATCGTGCCTGCCGCCCCCTTTCACGCCCTTGCCCTTGCCCAATCACATCACCGTGCCATGAGAGAAGTTCTGCCCCTAGCTTATCTAGGTTTACTTGTGGTTCTCCTGGGGGGAGCCAGCTTTTTTGTAATCCGGCAGGTGCTGCGAACTCGCCGGACAGAGCTAAGCATGGCAGAACTACAAAACCGGCTGCTCCAACAGAAAAAAGGGTCTGCGCGCGACTACTACGAGCTAGCCAGCATCATGATCTCCAAGAAGTTCTACTCCCAGGCCACCCGCCAACTGGAGAAGGCCCTGAAGGCCGAAGATCTGGAACCGGGGGAACCCTCTGCCCTGATCTACAACGCCCTGGGCTATAGCTATGCGGCCCAGGAACAATATGATTTGGCGATTCGCCAGTATAAAGAAGCCATTAAACAAGTCCCGGACTACGTGGTTGCCCTCAATAACCTTGCCCTGGCCTATGAGCGTAAGCAACTGATGGCCCAAGCTTTGGAAGCCTATGAGCAGGTTTTGGCCCTGGATCCCAGCAATAAATCCGCCAGCAAGCGGGCTGAGCTGCTGCGTAAGGTTGTGACGGTGACCAAGGCTCCGGCTAGCTCCTAGGGCTAGTGTGGCAATGCCTGTTGTCCCGCGTTTTGTTGCCTTTGCCTGATTGCTCCTCTCTGTAACCCCCCCGCACTCCCCCATAACCCCCCCGTGCTGTTATCCTCTAGTGCTGCTCCGTCCACCACCCCCCGCACCATTGGGCGATCGCTGCAATCGGTGTTTGTTATGGTTGTGATTTCGGCTATTTTTGGGGGATTGGGCACCCGCCTTGCCTACCTCCAACTTGTGGAAGGCTCAAAAAATCGCCAACTGGCCGAAGATAACCGCATCCGTCTGGTCTTGAAGCCACCGGAACGGGGGCGCATTTTCGATCGCAATGGCAAGCTTCTAGCCGGAAGCAACCCCTCCTACTCTCTGTTTCTGTGGCCGATCGCCCTGGAAGAAAAGGAGTGGCCCCGCACAGTACAGCGCCTGTCCCAAATCCTCAAAATTCCTGCGGAGGAAATCCAAGAAACCCTAGAAAAAGAGGGCTTCAACTCCCCCTATCGCGTTCGCATTGCTCGGGGCTTAAGTATTCAGCAGGTGGTGGCGATCGAGGAAGCCCGCGCCGAGCTGAAGGCGGTGGAAATTGATGCCGAAACGATGCGCTACTACCCCAATGGGGATTTAGCGGCCCATGTTTTGGGCTATACGGGAGAGATTACGGATACCGAACTGGAGGAGCTGGCCGATCAGGGCTATCGCCTGGGGGACATGCTGGGTAAGTTGGGCATTGAGGCGGCCCTAGAGAGCCATTTGCGCGGCGAGTGGGGGGGGCAGCAGGTGGAGGTGAATGCCACCGGGGAAGTGATTCGGATTTTGGGGGAGCAACCCCCGATCGCCGGAGATGATCTGATCCTGACGATTGATGCGGCCCTCCAAAAGCGAGCCGAAGAGGTTTTGGGCAACTTAAAGGGGGCGATCGTGGCCATCGATCCCCGCAATGGCGAAGTGCTGGCCATGGTCAGCCGCCCCGCCTACGATCCCAATATTTTTTCCTCTCGCATCAGCGAAGAGCAGTGGCAGCAGCTTCAGGCCAAGGAACATCCGTTTCTAAACCGCGCCATTCGATCCTTTGCCCCCGCTAGTACCTACAAGATCATTACCACGGCGGCAGCTCTGGAGTCTGGCCAATACAGCCCCGGCACGGTGCTTTCCACCTTCCCTTACCTGGATGTGGGGGGCCATCAGTTTTGGGACTGGAACCGCGCTGGGTTTGGGCCATTGAGCTTCCAGGGGGCAATGGCCTGGAGTAGTGATACGTTCTTCTACCAGATCGGCCGCAAGCTGGGGGAGAAGCCGATCGCGGAGTGGAGCCGCAAGTTTGGGTTTGGCCAGCTTACGGGCATTGAGTTGGTGGATGAAGAGTCGCCCGGTGTGGTGCCAGACAGTGCTTGGAAGCAGGAATATATTGGCGAGACCTGGTTTATTGGCGACAGTATTAATATGTCGATCGGCCAGGGCTATCTCCAAGCCACCCCGCTTCAGGTGGCCCTGATGTTTGCGGTGCCCGCCAATGGGGGCTATTTGGTTCAGCCCCACCTGCGTCTAGATCCCCAGGATCGGCGCGACTGGAGATCGTCCCTCAATATGAAGCCCAGTACGATTCAAGTCCTGCGTGAAGGGCTGCGGGATGTGATTACGCGGGGGACTGGGGCCGCTCTGCGCACCAATACCTTGCCCCCCGTTGCGGGGAAAACGGGAACCGCTGAAGATCAGCCCCGCAAGTCCCATGTTTGGTTTGGGGGCTATGCTCCGGTGGATAATCCAGAAATTGTGGTAGTGGCCTTTGGCGAAAACTCAGGGGGTGGGGGCGGCAGTTTGGCAGCTCCCATGGTGCGATCGGTGCTGGAGTTCTATTTCCAGGCCAAAAAGGGCCAAGCGGGGAAAGCTCCAGAGGCTCCAACCCCGGAAAGCAGCCCCATCATCCCCCAAGCCACGGATTAAACGGGTCCAGCCCAGGGTGATGGACCCTCTTCAGTGGGAACAATCCCCCCATTGTTGCCCCAGTTTTGCTCGAAGCGGGGAGCCAGAAGCCACGGATGTATCCCACTTGCGCCGATGGACAGCCGGTCCAGCTATCCCACAACAACCTCTTGGGTAGGATGTGGGATGGGCCTCTGGCCCGTCCAAAGTGGGATAGGCCCAAAGCCACGGGGGCACCCCTACAAAAACTCCTGGGGTTCAACGGTTCAACGGGGTGCATCCCACCTTAGAAGCATCTTAGTAGGGGTCGTGCCCCCGTGCCGACCCTCTTCGGCCCAAAACCAGGGCAACCACGGGGGGATTGCCCCTACCAGTTCGGTTAAATCGCTAAAGTGGGATGGACCCGTTCAACGGCCCCCCTGTCACTGGACACGCCCGTTTAATCCCCCTTTAATTGCCGCCAACATTGGCCCCCAACATTTCCCGCACCCCTCCTCTACAAACCGCCCCCGATCGGGGCAGCTAGGCCGCAATTCCCATTGGGATCCCCGTCAAGACAGATCCAGACCAGGGAATTCCTGTTGCAATGGCCCTGCAATTATGACAGATTCTTAACGATCGGAAGGATCGAAAAGGTTCTACGGTAGTTGTGGGACTACCTTGATATCCCGTTTTGCAATTTCTTTATAACGGCAGGCGATCGACAGCGCTCAAAGGTGATCGGGCCATCCCCATTCATCGCATTGTTCCTTCAGCCCTAAAAACACTATCCCTTTCTTTGGGCATTCCCCCATAGCCCTGGGCAACCCCGTGTCTTGCTGTGGAAACCCGGTGGATCTTTGCTGGATAACAAGGCACCGGAACCCCTGACTGGGCCAGCGGTTAAGCACGAACTCCTGTTTCCAAGAACCCATAAAATACATGAGTAATGGTCTAAGCGTATCTACGGCAATGGACTTGGCCAGTGGGTTACGTAACTTTTGGTATCCGGTTGAGTTTTCCAAAAATCTGGGCGCAAACACTCCCCTCGCCTTTGAACTTTTTGATCACTGTTGGGTTCTATTTCGGGATCAGACCGGTGCGATCGCCTGTATCCAAGATGAGTGTGCCCATCGGGCTTGTCCCCTTTCCCTGGGCCAAGTCGTCAACGGCAAAATTCAATGTCCGTACCATGGTTGGGAATACGATCGCGACGGCACCTGTACCCACATGCCCTCCTGCCAACCCACGATCATTGCCGTGGATCACTTACCGGTCATGGAACAGGGCGGCATGATTTGGGTCTGGCCTGGGGCGCAGGAACCGGGGCCGCTGCCCGATCGTGCCCCCCAAATTCCCGACAACTTCACCCTCCAGGCCGAACTGGTCATGGACCTAGAGGTTGAGCATGGCTTGATGATGGAAAATCTGCTGGACCTTGCCCATGCCCCCTTTACCCACACGGGCACCTTTGCCAAAGGTTGGCCCGTTCCGCCCTTCGTCCGCTTTGCCACGGCTGCGGCCAACCCCTGGACCGGCCACTGGGATCCCTACCCCATCCGCATGACCTTTGAACCCCCCTGTTTTGTCATCAGCACGATCGGGCTGCGGGGCCAAGACTGCGGTCGCCACCTCCACCAAGTCCATGCCTGCTTACCCAGGGGCCGAGGCCGCACCCGCCTGCTCTATCGCCTTGCCCTCGACTTTTGCCAATGGCTCAACCGGGTACCAGGAACCCATTATCTTTGGCAATATTTGGCCAACCAGGTGATTCAGGAAGATTTACGCTTGGTGCAGGGCCAGCAGGAGCGTCTCAAGGCGGGGGCGGATGTGTGGCGGAAGCCCGTGGGTTACGACAAGCTGGGAATTGCCTATCGGCGCTGGCGCAATCAAGTGGAGTGCAATAGCCCAGAGTGGCCAGAATGTCCGCCCCTGCTAGAGCTGGAAGCGCCCTGGGACACTGTAGCAGAAGCGGCAGAGGGCACTTTGTTAGACGGGTCGCTGCAAGATGACGCGCTGCAAGATAACGTTCTGCAAGATAGCGCCCTGCAAGATAACGCGCTACATAGAGCCTAGTCCAGCAGGATGGAATTCTCACCCCCTTTCGAGGGCGGACATCTTCCCGCCTGGTGAGCGAGACGCTCGCACCAAGGGGAGCAAAACTTATGCCTGGGTCTACTAGTTAGCAGGACGGCAATTTTCACCCCTTTTCTAGGGCGGGTGGTTGAATCCCTTTTGTCTTCAGGCGTTTGAGGCAGGTTGCCGATCGGGCTGACCCCCCTCCCCTGAGTCTGTTTAGACACCCTGAAATTATCACGGAATGTTAAAAAACAAATACGTTGGGAAATTCTCTGGAATTGTCCGGATCGTCTGTGTTGACTACATTCAAG
>JBMTWK010000066.1:0-10233 GCA_049452395.1 Prochlorothrix sp.
ACAACCCACACTGAATGCACTTTGGCAACTGCATTTCAGATGCGCTTACCCTGCAACCTCCATTAATCGAGGTGCCCACCATTAATAAAGGAGGGATCCCCACCGCTGATCCGCCCTAAAATATTGGCTAGCTCTGGCGACCCTATAAAATTAGCAAGCTGCCCTGACTCTACGCTAAACTGCTCAAAACTATGGAATAAGTTCTCTCCACTGCGGATACCGCCCGTAATCAGATGCTGATTATCCCTTCGCTGTATCTGCGTACCGGTGCTTCCATCTGGCACAATCTGTGCACCGCTTGGCTCTGCCACCCAAGCTAAGCCTACCCAGGGCAAAAGCCACCTCCAGCGGCAGCTAAGGCGTGCTGTACGTGAGAAACCGCTGTGAGCCTGGTTTAACATTGCTATTTCCCCTCAACTCGATGCTTAAAATCTAATATTTACCAACATACTGAAGAATAAACCAACCTGAATATCCGCTAAAGTGCAGATTGTGTTGTTTTAGCCCACCAGAGTCGCGAAAATACAACAAATCCCATCGCTCCCCAGCCAGTTACTCAGGCTCCGATAGATGGGTCTCTGCTTTCCTGGCATTCTGCATCCGGTTGTGAACCGAGAATCGCCCTTAACTCCCTCTCCTTTGCAGTGATGACTTCAAGATCCGCAGTTGGTTTATCTCGATCGCGCTACCAAATCCAAGGTTTAGTCCAAGGGGTGGGATTTCGGCCCTTTGTGTATGGATTGGCGCGGGAGTTGGGGCTGACGGGGTGGGTGTGTAATAGCAGCGAGGGTGTGACGATCGAGGTGCAAGGCGGGCCGGAGCTATTGCAGCAGTTTCAGGAACGGCTCGATCGGGATAAACCACCCCACAGTCAGCTACATCAGATTGTGATCACAGCCATAGACCTGTGCCCCGCTGAGGAAGACTTTACAATTCAGGCATCCCAGGGTAATAGCCCCCCTGCCGCCTTTGTTTTGCCGGATTTAGCCACCTGCTCGGCCTGTCTCGTGGACCTGTGGAACCCGGACAACCGCCGCCATCGCTACCCCTTCACCAACTGCACCCACTGCGGCCCCCGCTACAGCATCATTCACCGCCTCCCCTACGATCGACCCCACACCACCCTTGCCCAATTCCCCCTCTGCCCCGCCTGCGCTGCGGAATATGGTGATCCCGGCGATCGGCGCTTCCATGCTCAGCCTAACGCCTGTTCTGTTTGTGGTCCTCGCCTCAGTTGGTGGCCGCGCCTTGGGAGCACTCAGCGCGAGGAAAGCCAGTTAGGGGCGGAAGCGGCAGAAAAAAAGCTTTTAGAGGACATTCAGCCTAATTTTAGGCCAGAACCGGTTCTAACAGGGGAAGAGGCTCTTCAGGCAGCGGTAGAAGCCCTGAAGGCGGGTCAGGTTCTAGCGGTGAAGGGGTTGGGGGGATTTCATTTGATGGTGAATGCCCAGAATGAAGCCGCAGTGCAGCAACTCCGCCAGCGCAAACAGCGGCCCCACAAGCCCTTAGCGGTTATGTTTCCGGATTTTGCGACGGTTAGCGCCTATTGCCAGGTTTCAGCCCCAGAACGCGATCTTTTGCAGTCTCCTGAGGCTCCGATCGTGCTGCTGGTTCGCCGCGATCGGCCCCGCCCGATCGGCCCCGCTTCCGCTCCTGCGACTTCCCCCAACTCCGTGAGACTTCTCTCTATTCCCCTAGCCCCCAGCCTTGCTCCTGGGAATCCTAATTTGGGTGTCATGCTGCCCTATACGCCGCTGCATTATCTTTTGCTGCGGGAGTGTGGGTTTCCGGTGGTGGCGACCAGTGGCAATGTGTCGGGGGATCCGTTGTGTTGGCAAACGGGGGATGCTTTGGAGCGGCTGGGGCCGATCGCCGATGGGATTTTGAGCCACGATCGACCGATCGCGCGGCCTGTGGATGACTCCATGGTGCGGTGGGTGGCCGATCGGCCTTTGGTGTTGCGGCGGGCGCGGGGCTATGCTCCACTGCCGTTGTTTTTAGGCAACAGTCAAACCAAGCACACGATTTTAGCCCTGGGTAGCCATCTGAAGAATACGATCGCCCTCTATCACCAGGGACAGGTGATTTTAAGCCCCCATATTGGCGATTTGGAGACCCTGCGCAGCCGCGATCGGCTTCAGGAAACCCTCGATACCCTCTGCCGCCTCTATGAACTGCGGCCTACCATAATCACCTGCGATGCCCATCCCGACTATGGCTCCAGTCAGTTCGCCCAAATCCTCAGCCAAAGCCTCGCAACGGATCCCCAGCAACCCCTGTCTATTCTGCCGGTAAAGCACCACTACGCCCATATTCGCGCGGTTATGGCAGAACAGCAGCTTCAGGGGCCAGTTTTGGGGATTGCTTGGGATGGGTTGGGCTTTGGGCTGGAGGGGACACTGTGGGGGGGGGAGTTTCTGCGGGTTGAGCCAAGTCGGGATCAACCGGGCTTTACGCGGGTGGCTCACTGGCGGCAGTTTCCGCTACCGGGGGGAGATCGGGCAGCACGGGAACCCCGGCGATCGGCCTTGGGCTTGCTCCACACCATCGGCGATCCCCAACTGTTAGCCGTGATCCAACCTGCCTTTAGTGCTAGCGATTGGCGTATTCTCAACCAAGCCCTCGATCGGGGGCTGAACTGTCCCTTAACCTCCAGTATGGGCCGTTTATTTGATGCGATCGCGGCTTTATTAGGTTTAGAGACGCAATGCAGCTTTGAAGGTCAAGGCGCAATGGCAGTAGAGTTTGCGGCCCAGCGGGGGATGAGTGGGGCGATGAACGGCGCGATCGAGGCAGTCATGGCAGAAAGGCAGGCCCCAGAACTAGGGTCGATCGTTCCCGCTGCTGCCCCGACTGGGGAGGCCGATCGGCCTTGGGTTTTGGATTGGGAGCCGATCGTGGGTTGGATCCTCCAGCAACGGCAACGGGGAACGGCCCCAGAGGCGCTAGCCCTCGGTTTTCATGACTTTTTGGTGGGATCGATCGTCGCCGTTGCCCAGCGGGTCGGCCTGGAAACCGTTGTCTTAGGCGGTGGCTGTTTCCAGAATCAGATTTTACTGACGCGATCGGTCGCGGCTCTGCGATCGGCAGGCTTCGATCCCCACTGGCCCCAGCACTTTCCCCCCAACGACGGCGGCCTCGCCCTCGGCCAAATCGCCTCTGTGCTGCCCTGGCTGGCGGCAAACCCAGATTAAGTCAAGGAATATTGCGGTTCTTTAATAAGATGGAAAAAAGATGGAACAGCGTATGGGCAACACCCAAGACTTAGCCTGACCCATCACCCCTTACCCATCCGCCGTTACAAGAGGAGTCGGAATGCTCAGCGCCTTAATCTGGATCCCAGTGGTTGCAGCAATTTTGATCGGATTGTTGCCCCGCAACACCAGCCCTGCCCTGATTCGATCGGGAGCCGGTTTCGCCTCAGTTCTCACCCTTGCGCTAGCCCTGCTCCTCGCCTTCCAGTTCCAGCAACAGGATCCCGGCTTCCAGTTCCAAGAAAATTTCCCCTGGCTCGATACCCTTGGGGTCCACTATGCCCTAGGGGTGGATGGCCTCGCCCTGCCCCTGGTTCTGCTAAACGTCTTTATCATCGCCCTCGTCATTTATTGCACCGATTTAGACCTTCAGCGGCCCCATCTCTACTATAGCCTGATGCTGATTATCAGCGGCGGGGTCACAGGCGCATTTTTGGCCCAAGACTATATTTTATTTTTCCTGTTCTATGAAGTCGAACTGGTTCCCCTTTATTTACTGATTGCCATCTGGGGTGGGGACAAAAGAGGCTATGCAGCGACCAAATTTCTGATTTACACGGCTCTTTCGGGTGTTTTAGTCCTGCTGACGTTTCTGGGCTTAACGGCCCTCACCACTGCTCCTTCCTTTGCCTATGACCCCCTCTTAACCCAAGCCCTGCCGATCGCCCAGCAACTGCTCCTCCTCGGCCTCGTCATCGTCGCCTTTGGCATTAAAATCCCCCTCTTCCCCTTCCATACCTGGCTTCCCGATGCCCACGTCGAAGCTTCTACCCCGGTTTCCATGGTTTTGGCCGGAGTGCTGCTGAAATTGGGAACCTATGGCCTATTGCGCTTTGGTGTGGGTCTTTTCCCCGATGCATGGCAGGTTTTGGCCCCCGGTTTGGCGATTTGGGCGGTGGTCAGTACCCTCTATGGTTCCCTAAATGCCATTGTCCAGCAGGATATGAAGAAAATGGTGGCCTATAGCTCGATCGGGCACATGGGCTATATTTTGCTGGCCCTAGCGGCGGCAACCCCCGTGAGTCTGCTGGGTTCGGTCTTACAAATGATCAGCCATGGTTTAATTTCGGCCTTGCTATTTTTGTTGGTGGGCTTTGTCTACAGTCGCACCGGGACGCGGGATCTCTCGGTGTTGCGGGGGTTGCTGACCCCAGAGCGGGGCTTGCCCCTCGTGGGATCGTTGATGATTTTGGGGGCCATGGCCAGTAGTGGTTTACCGGGAATGATGGGCTTTATCGCGGAATTTATGATTTTCCGAGGCAGTTTTAGCGCTTTTCCGGTGATGACGCTGCTCTGCTTAATTGGGACTGGCCTCACTTCGGTTTACTTCTTGCTACTGATTAACCGGGCCTTTTTTGGTCGTCTGCCCCAGGAATTTGCCCATCTGCCGACGGTGACCTTTGTAGAACTGCTGCCCAGTCTGGCCTTGGCGGGTTTAATTGTGGTCTTTGGGCTACAACCCCAGTGGGCGATCGACTGGAGCGCGGCGGCGACCCTTTCCCTCAGTGAGGCTTTTACCGTTGATCGGGCGGTTCCCCTCGGTGAGGCGGTTTCCCTGGGCGATTCTCTTGCCCTACCTGCCCCGATCGCCCGCCCCCAGCCCCCCGCTACGCTTGAACTAACCCTTCTCTAAGCACTGCGCTCACTGCCATGGTTACCTCCCCCTCCATTGCCCTGCTGACGGTTTCCGATAGCCGCACGATCGCCACCGATAAATCGGGCCAGTATCTCGCCGACCAAGTGACAGCGGCGGGCTATGCCTTGGCCGATCGGGCGATCGTGCCCGACGATATTTACCAAATTCGGGCGATCGTCTCTCGCTGGATTGCTGACCCCCAGGTGCAGGTCATTATCACCACGGGCGGGACGGGGATCACGGGCCGTGACGTTACGCCTGAAGCGGTGCGGGTGCTGCTGGATAAGGAGCTGACGGGCTTTGGGGAACTGTTCCGCTGGCTGTCCTATGCGGAGATTAAAACCGCAACCCTCCAATCCCGCGCCCTGGGGGGGGTTGCCAATGGCACCTATATTTTTTGTCTGCCCGGTTCTTCGGGAGCCTGTCGCCTCGGCTGGACCCAAGTCATTGCTCCCCAACTGGATGCAGAGCCGCTATCGTGCAATCTCACGAAGTTGCTGCCCCGTCTCTAGGCTGAAGTTTAAGAAGCCGATTGCAAATCGGCGATCCCAGGCGGAGCGAGATTGCAGGTGAGAAAGGCTGAAGTTTCGGAGGCCGATTGCAAATCGGCGATCCCAGGTGGAGCGAGATTATGGGTGTAGGATATCTTGGCTTAGTCCTCATCCTCAAATTCGGGAGAATCCACCGAATAGGGCGGCAATCGCCCAATTTCCGGTCCTTCCCCGGCGATCGTGGCGGGGTGGCCATCTCCCCCCAACGCCACCTGCACTTGATCGCGGCCTTGGGCCTTAGCCCGGTAAAGCGCCAGATCCGCCAACTGCAACAGCGTAATCGCACTCTCACCATGGTTGGGATAACAGGCCACTCCCGCCGAAATCGTCACCGATCGCAGGCTCTGGCCCTGGTATTGCACCTTCAAGTTGCGCACCGCACGGCATAACACCTCCGCCTTAGCCGTCGTCGCCGCCAAGGTCGCCTGGGGCAGCACCAACGTCAACTCCTCCCCGCCATAGCGACAGGCAATATCCCCCACCCGAATATTATCCAGCAGCACCTGGGCCACCTGTTGCAGCACCAAGTCCCCCGCCTCATGGCCAAAGTCATCATTGAAGTGCTTGAAGTGATCCACATCCATCATAATCACCCCCACTGGGTTCCCCAGATGCTGGGCGCGGTGCAGGGTTTGGGTGAGGAACTTTTTGAGATGGCGGCGGTTATAAAGCTGGGTGAGGGGGTCACGGATGCTTTGGTCTTCCAGGGTGCCCCGCAGCCGCAGATTGGCAATGGCCAGGGCAATTTGTTCGGCGACGGTTTGGGCCAGTTGCTGCTTGCCCTCCGTCAACAGGCCGCTGTCGGCACTGCTGAGGTAGAGGAGGCCGATCGTATCCCCCTGGGCAATCATGGGAATACAGCAGGACTCCTGGGGCAGGGTGGGATGGGTTTGGAGGATGTGGTTGCAGAGCATTCCGCGACGGCGGCGATCGGGGTGGCCACTGCGGGGAGAGCGCACAGGGGAGGAAGACAGCACCGAAGACAAGCGAGAAGACAGCCCAAAGGAGAGAGACTCCGGCGGTAAGGTCGTTGATGGCCGAGGTGGGGTGGGGTGGGGAGAAGTTCCGCTGGCATGGAAGCGCCCCCGCCGCAAAGCCCAACAGTCCTGGGGATGGAACAGGCTGGGGACCATGTTATCGCCCCCCCAGTGGGCCAAGGGTTCCACCAGTCCCTCCGCTGCATTCATGCTGTAAATGACCCCCTGACACTGGGGAAACAGATCGGGCATGAGGTCGGTAATAATTTGGCACGCCTCCGTGAGGCTGAGGCAAGCTTGGAGAAAATCACTGAGGTCGCTCAGGAGGGCCATTTCTCCGTTGCGTTGGTTTAATTCGGCAACCTGTTGCTCCAGTTGAGTATTGGCCTGTTGCAGGGCTAATTCTGCATTGCGTACCGTGGTCACATCCCGAAAGGTCACCACACAGCCATCGCCCATTTTGACCGCAATATGGAGCCAGGTTTTATGGCGATCTTCATCGCAAAACTCCCGCTGGAGCGGTTGCCCCGTTTCCACCACCTGCCGATAGAGGCTAAAGGGGCCACCCTTGGGATGATCCAGCAGCTCAGCCCAGAAACTTTTATGGTCCAAGCTGCCCGGTCGGCAGCCCAGCAGTTGGCAGGCCGCAGGATTAGCCAAAATCCACCTAAAATCTTCGATTTCCCCCGCTTTCCCCCGCACTGACCGCAGCGCCATAATGCCATCCAGGGAACTGTCTAAAACCCCCGTCAGTCGCAACTCAGAAGCCTGGAGCGCTTGCTGCATCTTCATGGTTTCGCTCATGTCTGAGTAGGAGCCAACCATGCGGATCACCTGTCCCGTTTCGTCCTTGAGGTGCAACACCCGGCTGAAGGTATAGACGATCGAGCCATTCTTGTGCTGAAAGCGCTGGAACATCTCAAAATGGTCCATAATCCCCTCGTTATAGGCTTCCAGGAGGCGTAAAGCCTTCTCTAAGTCCTCTGGGTGCATCAGGGATTTCCAGGTGTCGAGGCTGTTGGGCAGTTCATCGTCGGCATAGCCCAACATCTCTTTCCAGCGGGGGGAGTAGTAAATTTCATTGGAGACCAAGTTCCAGTCCCAGAAGCCATCCTGGGAAGCCCGAACCACCAGTTCAAATTGCTCTTTTGCGGCTTTTAGGGCTTTGCTGCTGTGGCTTTGCTCAGTAATATCCCGAAAAATCCCCCGCGTGGCCACGGGCTTGCCCTGTTGGTAGCGCACGTTAATATTACCCTGGAGCACCACGGCACGCCCCGATCGGGTCACCAAGGTCATTTCCATTTGGTCAAGCTGCTGGACTTGGCCCCCGTGCAGTTGGTAGATCAGCGCTTGGCAATGTTCCCAGGAGTCAGGATGGAGCAAGTCCTCTAGAGACAACTGGGTGGCTTCTTCCGGGCTGTAGCCCAAAACCTCGCACCAACTGCGATTCACATAGAGAACACGACTATTCTCTAGGGAGGAGCCGATCGAGATACTTTGAATCAGATCACTGGCGTTTTCAAACAGATCTTGTAGTTGCAGGGTACTTTCCATCAAGTCCTGCTCGGCTTGCTTGCGATCGGTAATATCCACCCCCGACGGAATCAGATACACCACCTCCCCCGTCTCGTCGGTGAGGGGCTGAAGGGAAAAATCCATCTGCACCATGATGTCATCCTGAACCCGCACCTGCACATCACGCCGCACAGACTGCCCCAGGCGGGCTTGGGCGATCGCCTCCCGCAGTTGAGCCTGCACAGCGGGGTCATAGTTCCACCAGTAGGTGTCCCAGAACAACTGGCCAATCACCGCTTCACGGCTCACCCCAGCCAGTTCCAAGGGCTTGTCATTGGCCTCAATTAAAACCCCCTCCGGCGGTAACCATTCAGGGGGTCACGGAAGAATGCGGGTTTCAGGCTCTGAAAATCCTGGATTGGTATGGTTTGAGCTGCTTCGGACTCCGATCGAAGGGCTGAAACCCTACTAACTTCGTAGACCCCTGAATAGTTACCTCCGGCGTTAAGACCCCCACAAAGGTATTGAGCGCATTGAGAATATTGCGCCAAAACGCCTCCCGTTGCTGAATTTTCAGGGTAATCTGTTCCCGTTCCTTTAAGCTTTTGAACAGTTTTTGGTTGGCCTCGGCTAGGGTTTGGGTCCGTTCCGCCACCTTCGCCTCCAGGGACTCCTTCGCCTCCCGCAACTGGTCCACCAAGGCCGACTGCTGCAAGGCAATGCCCACCTGAACCCCCATTTGTTGCAAAAAGCGCAGCTCTCCGGCCTGCCAACGGCGAGGCTCCTGGCAATGGTGGGCAATCAGCAGCCCCCACAGCTTCTCCCCCTGCTGAATGGGCACCCCAGCCTTGGCCTGAACCTGGAACCGTTGCAACATTTGGCGATGGCAGCGATCGAGGGGCGCATCGGCTACGGATTCGATCGCCGTCACCCGCCCCAATCGGTAATGTTCCACCCACTCTTGCCTAAAGCAGTCATCCGGCACCACTGCCTCCAGCAACCGCCAGCGATCGTCACTCACCGCCTCCACCACCACCTGCCCTTGATTCTGTTCATTCAAGTGATAAAACAGAATCCGATCGACCCCCAACAGTTGCCGGACCTCCGTAGCCGCTGTTTGCAGAATTTCGTCTAAATTCAGGGATTGGCGAATCCGCAGGGCCAAGGTCGCCAATAACTGCTCCCAATGCTGCCGTTCCTCCATCTCACTGGTCTGGGTAGCCAGAATCTCCTGTTGCTGTGCCTTCAGGGACTGCACTTGGTCTTGCAACAGTGCCACCATCTGGAATAGCTCCACCGGGTTGATGGCATTCAAAATACTGCTCTGGGTCACCAAGCCCACCATCTGACCCATGGCATTGGCCACCACAAACCGCCGCACCCGACAGCGGGCCATCTCCTGCTGCACCGCCCACAGGGAATCCGTGGGAGACATGAGAAAGAGGGGAGTACTCATGATCTCCTCGGCTAGGGTGGTGTGGAAATCCAGGCCCAGCAGTTGCAATTGGACGATATCCCGTTCGGTAATGATGCCGATCGGCAGCAGGGGTTGCGCCGCGATCGCGGCTCCTTCGCCATGCTCCGCCGCCCCCTCCAATTCAGCCCCCAATCCCCTCGCTGCTCCGCCCTCCAATTCCCCCTCCAATTCGGCCCTAGGGTCCGGGTCCACCACCACCACACAACTCACCCGGCAGCGGGCCATAATCTGGATGATCTGCATCACAGGGGCAGTCCGGACCGCATAGAACACCTTCGTCACCATCACCTCGCCCACCTGCCGATATTTGAGCAGGTCCACAGGCCGGAGAAATTGGCGCACTTGGGTCGCCGTCACACAACCCAGTACCTGTCCATTCCCATCGGTCACGGGCAAATGGCGAATTTGATGCTGCTGCATCAAGTTAATACAGTGAATCACATCCTGGACTTGGTGCGGCTTCAGGAGCACGATCTGCCGGGTCATGCACGATCGCACTAGGGTTACCTTGGGATCAACCCCCTGCGCCAATAGCCTAACCAAATCCCGCTCAGTCAGAATGCCCTCGATCTGCCGCCCATCAACAATCAACGCATAGCTATAGCGGTGAGTTGCGATCGGGGGGGCAGGATCTGAACCTTCTGAATCTTGTGCACCTTCCAAACCTTCTGAATCTTTTGCACCTTCCAAACCTGCGGTTGGCCCCGTCGCCCGCTGTCCCTGGGCCGCCCCAACCTGCATCCCCAGTCCCTTCGCCCCTCGCCGATCCCCATAGGGGTATCGCATTAATTTTGTATCCAATGTACTTGACAACAAGTAGACT
>JBMTWK010000067.1:0-10212 GCA_049452395.1 Prochlorothrix sp.
CGTCTTCTGGAGCAGCATGGGCAGGATCAGGCGATCGCTTAGTGCCTATGATGGTCTCAGTCTTGCGATCGCTGAATACCAAAATTAGGTTATAACTGCCGATTTAGTGCATTAGCTCTAGGAAGAGAGTGATAAATTTATAAGAATTCTCTTTAACTCTTTTGTAACAGGCTAGAATCAATGGGCCGATTGTATATCGGCGATCCCAGGGTGGGATCTGAGGGACTCGGTGCGATTTTCCGACGATCCTCAGTGATTCGCGTGGGTTTCTGGAGACTCTCTTGGCCTAAAATAGAGACGGTTGAGCGATCGCAGAGATTGAGAGAGGTTATCGCTGATGAGCTACAGTGACTTTGCCCGATCGAAGGATTAGTATATTTTCACGGCTCCTGCTGTCGTTATGGTAGAGGCCAAAAATGACAATATTAAGGGGGAAATTGCCCAATGTGGTGCGGAAATGGTAGCAGCGCAGCGATTTAACCTGCAAAATGAGACCCCGATCGATCCGGTCTATGGTTGCATTTCTACTGGAACGATTTGGAAGTTTCTGGCGCTATCGGGCAATTCACTAACCATTGACTCGGAAGAGTACTATATTGACAATCTGACGGCTATTTTTGGGATTTTAACGCAGATTTCTCTTGGTTAATCCCCCTAAATTGCAGAACAGGATCCAGATTGGTGGGTTGGGGTAAGTTCCTTGGGGTTGCCTCGATCGCATCGGTGACCCGCCACAGTGAGAGGGATCCTGGGTGGCTTTGTTCTGGGGGGCATTTATAGATCCGAGTTTGGGTCTGATGCTAATCTGAAACTTCCCTCCATTGATTGCCGGACCCTGCCCCATGCCCACCCTTCTGCTTGTTGATGGCCACTCCCTCGCCTTCCGGGCCTACTACGCCTTTGCCAAAAGCCGCGACGGTGGACTGCGCACCTCCACCGGCATCCCCACCAGCGTTTGCCATGGCTTCCTCAGCGCCCTCACGGAGGTGCTCGGCAACGAACAACCGGTAGCCCTTGCCATTGCCTTCGATCGGCCCGAACCCACCTTTCGCCACGAAGCCGACCCCAACTACAAGGCCAACCGCGATGCCCCCCCGGAGGACTTCCGCCCCGATGTGGAAAACCTCAAGGTTGTGCTGCAAGCCCTGGGACTGGCGATTATTACGGAAGTTGGCTACGAAGCTGACGATATTTTAGGGACTTTGGCCCAGCAGGGCAGCGCTGCGGGGTATACGGTCAAGATTTTAAGCGGCGATCGGGACTTGTTCCAGCTTGTTGATGCGGAAAAGCGGATTTCCGTGCTTTATATGAGTGCGGCCTATGGCAAAGCCCGAACGGGGAAACCAGCGGAAATTCATCGGGAGCAAGTGATCGAGAAGTTGGGGGTTCCGCCGGAGCAGGTGGTGGATTATAAGGCGCTCTGTGGCGATAGTTCCGATAATATCCCCGGTGTGAAGGGAGTGGGGCCAAAAACAGCCATAACCCTGCTGAAGGACTATGGCAACCTCCAAGCGGTTTACGATCGTCTGCCGGAGGTTAAGTCTACTTTGGCTAAAAAGCTGGAGGCTGCGCGGGATTTGGCCTTTCTGTCCCAGCGATTGGCCCAAATTATGACCGAAGTTCCGATTAGTACGGATTTGGGGCCAAAGCTCGATCGCTGCAAACTCCAAGGATTTGCCCCAGAGCCAATTACCCAACTTTTAGAGCAGTTAGAACTCCAGGAAACGATTCGGCGCTTACCCCGCCTGCAAGCGTTGTTGGGGGGTCTGCTAGAAACTGAAGCTGCCCAGGGTACTGCTACGACTGCCCTAGATCTACAGCAGCAAGGCGTAGATCAGGCTGATCCAGTCCCAGAATTAGCAGGCTTTAACCTAGAAATTGAGTCTAATGCAGGCCAAACTAGATCTGAGGCGGAGGATCCCGAATTTTGGAGCTATGCTGATACCTTGGCGTTCCAAGCCGATCGCCAGCCCCTGCGCCCCTGGATTATCCAAACGCCCCAAGCCTTGGCCCAATTGGTCCATCGTCTCCGCCAGTGCACCGATCCCCAAAATCCCGTGGCGTGGGATACGGAAACCACCGCTCTGGATCCCCGTGAAGCTCAATTAGTGGGGCTAGGCTGTGCCTGGGGAGAGGGGCCGGAACAGCTTGCCTATCTGCCCCTGGGTCACCAGGAGGGCGAAAATCTGGAACTTCAGCCAACTTTAGCGGCATTGCGGCCTATTTTGGAGTCCGATACCTATCCGAAAGCGTTGCAAAATGCCAAGTTCGATCGTCGCATTTTGCACCACCAAGGCATTACCCTCCGGGGGGTGGTCTGGGATACGTTGTTGGCGAGTTATGTGCTCAATCCCGATGAGGGCCATAGTTTAGATGCCATGGCCGATCGCTATTTCCAAATTCAGACCACCAGCTATAAGGAATTGGTGCCCAAGGGGCAGACGATCGCCGCTGTCCCCATTGCTGACGTAGCGCAGTACTGCGGCATGGATGTCCATGTGACCCGGCGGTTGGTGCCGATTTTGCGGCAAGAACTGGCCCAAAGCCCCGAATTAGAGTATCTGCGGGCTGCGGTGGAGCAACCCCTAGAGCCGGTGCTAGCGGCCATGGAAGATCAGGGTGTTCGCATTGATACGGAGTATCTGGGGCATCTGTCCCAACAACTGGCCCAGGAACTCGATCGATTGGAGGCGCTAGCCCACCAAGCTGCCGGGATTCCCTTTAATTTGGCTTCTCCCAAGCAGCTCAGCACGATTTTATTTGATAATTTGGGCTTAGATATCAAAAAATCCCGCAAAATTAAAACGGGCTACTCCACCGATGCCGCTGTTCTGGAAAAGCTGAGCGGCGACCATCCTGTGGTGGATTATCTCCTAGAGCACCGTACCCTCGCCAAACTCAAGTCCACCTATGTGGATGCGCTGCCCGCCTTGGTTCATCCCCAAACCCATCGTATTCACACGGATTTTAACCAAGCTGTCACCGCCACGGGCCGTTTATCCTCTTCTAGCCCTAATTTGCAGAATATTCCGATTCGCACTGCCTTTAGTCGCCAAATCCGCAAAGCCTTTCTCCCGGAACCGGGCTGGCTGATGGTGACGGCGGACTACTCCCAAATTGAGTTGCGTATCCTCGCCCATACGAGCCAAGAGCCGGTGCTACTGGAAGCTTACCGCACAGGGGAAGATGTCCATAGCTTGACGGCCAAGCTATTGCTGGAAAAAAGCGAAATTACGCCGGAAGAGCGACGTTTAGGCAAGGTGATTAACTTTGGGGTGATCTATGGCATGGGTGCCCAACGCTTTGCGCGGGAAACGGGGGTTGCCCTCAAGGATGCCAAGGTGTTTTTGCAGCGCTTCCACGATCGCTATCCCCAGGTTTTTGCCTATCTCCAAAACCAATCCCGATCGGCGATCGCCCTGGGCTATGTCACCACCCTGCTGGGGCGGCGGCGCTATTTCCAATTCACCAGCGATCGGCTGCAAAAGCTACGGGGCAGTGATCCGGCGGCGATCGATCTGGATCAACTCAAGTCCATGGGTCAGCAGGATGCCGCCCTGCTGCGGGCTGCGGCCAACGCCCCTATCCAAGGCTCCAGCGCCGATATTATTAAGGTGGCTATGGTCAAGATGGCGCAACTGCTCCAGCCCTACCAAGCTCGACTGTTGCTGCAAGTCCATGATGAATTGGTGTTTGAAATGCCGCCGGAGGAGTGGCCGGTGTTGGCGGACCCGATTAAGGCGACCATGGTCCAAGCGGTTGAGTTGGCCGTGCCCCTAGAGGTTGAGGTCCATTCCGGCCCCAATTGGATGGAAGCCAAGTAACCTGAAATCGGGAGCGTTTCCCGTTGCCAGAAGCACTGTAGGGGCAAACCCCCCGTGGTTGCCCTGGCCTTGGGAGCATCCCACTTTAGCGATTTAACCGACCGGGTAGGGGCAAACCCCCCGTGGTTGCCGCTGCCCAAAAACTTTGATCGGGGCCGAAGGGGGGAGCCACAGGGGCACGACCCCTACCCAGATCTCTTCATAAAGCCGAAGGGGGGAGCCACAGGGGCACGACCCCTACCCAGATATCTTCTAGTAACCTGCCAAACCGGCCAACGTGAAATGAACCCGAAATTCTGCCCTAAGCAACACCAAGGTTGCCCTACTTTGGTTGGGAGGGGGTTGGGGGGGGCCGCAGTCTAGTAGACTTGAGAAATAGGCACCAGCCTGAATGTACTGGATTGACCTCACCTGAGTCTGCTGAGCAACGTATGCCTACTTCGACGCTGGATGCGCTGATCCAAGAATTGAAGACAGATGGGAGTCGGGACACGGTTCACCCGCAGATTTTTTTCAAAACCTCCCTGACCGCGCTGTCCCATGCCATGGAAGATCAGGTCTTGGCTTCAGACGATCGGCCCTTGGTGATTGCCACATTTCAGCGGGAGCGCTTCTATCGTCAAGAAGCCCACCGCTACCGTCGCATTGCCCGCCAGACTTCCCAGGTTTACGTCCTTGCTGCCCCAGAAACCGACTTTACCAGCAGATCGGGGGACTATGAAACCGTCGCCTTCGATCCCGCTGACCCCCTTAGCCAAGAGTGGAATCTGATCATTGTGGGGCATCAGTCCGCCAGTTGCCTGATTTGCCATGAACGGGACACCCTGCACCCCTTGGCCAAGCAAGCCATGGATCAATCCCGCCAATTTGAGGGGATTTGGACCTTCGATCGGGCCATTGTCTGCCGTGCGGCCCATCTCATGCTCGATCAAGTTCTGCGCTACCGCCCGGAGCTAGCCGACAAAATTGCCACAGCCCGCCAAGATTTTCTCCCCGACCAGCCGGAGTCCCTGGTGGGGTTGGGTCCGGAACCCTTTGCGGGGCGGCTGCTGACCTACCTCCAGGCTGGTCAGTATAAGTTAATGAAAGCCTATCGCTCCCTGGAGTCTAAGGAGCAGCGGGAGCGTTTGGTGAATTTGATTACGATCGCCATCCGCCAATCCCTCGACCCCGATGAAGTCTTTCAAGTGGCCACCCAGGAACTAGGCCAAGCCCTGGGCACCTGCCGCTGTTTGATCTATGCCTGCCGTGAGGGCGATGGGGAGGTGGTGATTCGCCATGAGTACCTGGGCCGAGCGGTGGCTTCCCTCCAGGGCCAAGCATGGCCGCTCCAGACCAATCCCCTGTTCCAAACCCTCGTCGCCAGTCACCGCGCCGTCGAACTGGTGGCCACGGACCCCGCCCAGACCCAATCCCCCCTGCTGCAAACTTTGATCCAAAGCTGGGATATTGGTCGCTGGCTGCTGGTGCCGGTCCTGCACCAAAACCAACTGATCGGGGTGCTGGAATTGCACCACTGTGGCCATTGTGGGTCGGGCTGGACTCCCCAGGAAATTGCCCTAGCCGAGGCGATCGCCGACCAAGTGGGGGTTGCTCTGATCCAGGCCCGCGCCTATGCCCACCTGGAAGACCTCAACCAGCAACTCGCCGCCCTCGATCGCACCCGTGATAATCTCACCGCGATCGTCGGCCATGAACTGCGCACCCCCCTGTCTACGGTGCAGGTCTGTCTGGAAAGTATGGCGACGGAGCCGGATATGCCCGCCGAGCTGCGCCAAGTGATGATTGAGACGGCCATGACCGATGCGGAACGTCTGCGGCGCTTGGTGCAGGACTTTTTGATGCTGTCGCGGCTGGAAAGTGGGCGGGTGGAGTGGAACCCGGAGTTACTTTCGTTGCAGGAGTGCCTCGACATGGCCCTCAGCAATATTCGGGCGCGACAGGTGAAGGATAAGCTGCCGAAGGTGACGGTGGACCTGCCGGAAGCCCTGCCCTTGGTGCGGGTGGATGGGGAATGGCTGGTGGAGGTGTTGGCGAAGCTGCTGGATAATGCCTGTAAGTTTACGGAGAGCAATGGCGCGGTGATGATTTCGGCCCAATGGGAGGGCAAGGATGTGCTCCATGTGACGGTGGCGGATACGGGGCGGGGCATTGAACCCGATCGTCTGGAGGCGGTGTTCGATCGCTTCCACCAAGAAGAAGGTGCCCTGCGGCGGACGGTGGGGGGCACGGGGTTGGGGCTGGCGATCGCCCGCCAAATTATCGATCGCCTCGGTGGTCGCATCTGGGCCGAATCCGCCGGTCGCAACCAAGGCACCGCCTTCCATTTCACCCTACCCGCTGCCCTTGAGGGCTAATCAGCCCGGTTTAACCCTGTTTTGCCCTTAGTTTTGCCCTTATTATCCTGCTTTCATTGGAAAACCACCCCCTAAGGATTCCCACCATGGCTCAACCCCCTAAACTTTTGGCGTTTGCGGGCAGTGCCCGTGTTGCATCGTTCAACAAAAAGCTCGTTCAAGTGGCCGCAGCGGCAGCCGAGGCGGGGGGGGCAGCGGTAACCGTTGCTGACCTAGCCCATTATCCTATGCCGCTCTTTAATGAGGATTTGGAAGCAGAGCAGGGCTTGCCTCAGTCTGTGTTGCAATTTAAGGACTTGCTCAAGAACCATGACGGTTTTTTGATTGCCTGCCCAGAATATAACGGCTCGATTACACCGCTGCTGAAGAATGCGATCGACTGGGCCACCCGTCCCGCCCCCGGTGAACCGGGTCTGCTCTGTTTTCGGGACAAGGTGGCCGCGCTGTTGGCTACTTCGCCCGGTGCCCTTGGCGGCATTCGGGGTTTGGTCCATGTGCGGGCGATTTTGTCCGGGTTGGGGGTGTTGGTGCTGCCCCAGCAAAAGGCGATTCCCCAGGGTCATCAAGCCTTCGACGATCGGGGCCAACTGATCGACCCTGACCAAGCTGCTGCCGTGCGGGATATTGCCCACAAGCTGGTCACGGTCACCCGTCAACTGCACGCCTAATGTAGTGCGATCGTAGGGAAGAGGGCGGGTTTGCAACCATAACCGCGATTTAGCAGAAATTGGGGCAAAAAATCGCCCCTACGGGAATTGGGGCAGAATTCAGGGAAAATGCAGAAACTTGCCCCTCAACACGCTATAACGATGGGGAAGCATGATTTGGGGAGGGCGTTACACCGGATGACTGTCGGCGCTAAGGGCGAAAAAAGCCAAGGTTTAGATCCTCAGAAACAGGCTAAGCTCCTGGAACAGGTTAACAAAATCAACCAGCGGCTGAAAATTGCCCAATTGGGGGTACAGATCGAGCTAAGGGGCCAAAAACTTAACCTACGGGCCACCTTTCCCCCCAAACCGGGCAGTCAGCGCCTTCGGCCCCACCAACAGCGCCTGAGCCTCAAGCTACCCGCCACCGCCGACGGCATTAAAGCCGCAGAACGGGAAGCCAAGATTATCGCGGCCCAACTGCTGGCTAAAACCTTTGATTGGCACCCCTATCTGGTTTGGTCCCTGGAAACTCGCCAGGGAACCGGGGGAATTGCCCAGCAGATCCAGGATTTTGAGCAGTATTTCTGGGATCAGGGCGATCGATCGGCCAACCTCGCCGCTAGCCGCAGCACCTGGGAGGGAGCCTATTTACCCTACCTGCGCCGCCTCCAGCAGACGATCCAGAAAAAACCAAATTTAAGCGCCAATGAGGCCATTTATGGGGCGATCGAGAGCTATAAACCCCACAGCCGCAGTCGCCAGCTTTGTTGCACCGCCCTTGGCGCGTTTGCGGAATTTTTAAAACTGGACTTACCCCTAGATCTCAAGTCCCTGGGCGGCAACTACAACCCCAGCAAAACCCAAGCCAGAACCCTCCCGTCGGATCCTGAAATTCTGGATCTATTCGCCACAATTCCCAATCCTGCGTGGCAATTCGTCTATGGCATCATGGCCACCTACGGCCTTCGCAACCATGAGGTCTTTTTCTGCGACTACAGCGCTCTGCGCCAGGGAGAAGACTTGCCCGCCATCCGGGTTTTGGCCACCACCAAAACGGGGGAACATGAAGTTTGGCCCTTTTTGCCGGAGTGGGTCGATCGCTTTAATCTCCGAGACATCTGCCTCCCCCAGGTCAACACCGACCTCACCGAAACCACCCTCCAAAACATCGGCCAACGGGTCACCCGCCAATTTCACCGCTACCAACTGCCCTTTTCCCCCTACGACCTGCGCCATGCCTGGGCGGTGCGCACCATTAACCTCGGTTTGCCCGACAGCGTTGCCGCCAAAATGATGGGCCACTCCGTCGCCATCCACACCCGCACCTACCACCGTTGGATGACCCGCCGCGATCAGCAGCAAGCGGTGCAAGCCGCCCTCGATCGCAGCCGCCCGCAGCCTTAAGTCCCCCCTTGGGACTCCTGCCGCAGCGCCTCATAGAGCAACACCGCCCCGGCGATCGCCACATTTAACGACTCTACCCCCCCCAGCAACGGCAACCGCACCTGCTGATCCGCCACGGCCAACACCGCCGCCGACAGCCCCGCCCCCTCATTCCCCAGCACCACCACACTGGGCTTGCTCCAGTCCACCTGCCAATGGGTGAGGTCGGCCTGGGGAGTGGTGGCAATGACCTGCATTCCCGCTGCCTTTGCCGCCTCCAGTTGCGCCACTAAATCTGGCACCGTCGCCATGGGCAAGCGCAACCACTGCCCCGCCGTTGCCCGCAGCACACGGGGATGGTAGAGATCGACGCTATCTGGGGTCAGCCACAGCCCTTCAACCCCCGTCGCCGCCGCAGTGCGGATCAGGGTGCCCAAATTGCCGGGATCTTGCAGGGTTTCCAGGGCGATCGCCCGCCGTAGGGGCAATTGCGGGATCGATCGCCGCCCCAGGGGAGCTGTTGCCAGTACCCCATTGGGGGTGACCGTTGTTCCTGCATAGGCCAGGAGATCGGGGCTGAGGATTTCACAGCGATCGGCGGACTGGGCCAAGGTTTGCCAGAGGTCCGGATGGCGATCGCACCAGTCTGGCGTGGCACAGACCAGGGTTAGGGGGTGCCCCAGGGCGATCGCCTCGGTTAGCCAATGGGTTCCCTCTAACAAAAACTGCTGCTGCAACTGCCGCCCCTTGGGCTGGTGCAACTGGCGCAGGGACTTAATCAGGGGATTTTGGCGGCTGGTGAGCAATTACGCAGCCTCTTCAAGAACTTTTTGCAGCCGATCGCGGAATTCCCCCTTGGGATGTCCGCCCTTGACTTCGCCCAAAATCTTGAACTCTCCCTCTGGATCATCGCAAATCAAATAAGTCGGCCAGCCCATCCCTTCTTTGGTGGGGTACTGGGTCAGCAAAATCTTCCGGTATTTGCCATAGGTTTCCCGGTCCTGAAGCTTGACATCAATAAAGCCCAAGCCCAACTCTTCCGAAACCTTGGCATCATAAAAGGCCATGCGGTGACAAGTCCCACAGTCCTCAGAGGAAAACTTTACAACAGCGCGAGTCATCTTAAACATTCACCTAAACTGCATGTCACGGTTCAAACAGGGCAACAGAACCGGGGCTGATTGCCCGCTCTATCCCGTCTGGACCTACCGTTTAGCCTACCGCAAATTGTTGAGCTAACTGCCAACGGGGAATGCTTCCAAAAAAACAGGGACTCCCCCGTGCAACCTGCTGCAACCAAGAGCGCCCCTGCTAGAGTTGTGAATTCTCAAGATTCTCTGGAGTTGATCCCGAAGGGGACGATCCTGGGGTTACAGCACACCCATGGAGGCTAAACCGAGGATGGCACCCGCGCCGAGGATGTGGCCAAAGCAGGTGGTGGCAATTACAGCCGGGATCCCGAAACCACCGAACATGGTCGGTGCAGGAGTGGCCGGAGGGGCATCTTGCACTTCGATCGAGAGCTTGCCAAAGGCGATGGCAATGATGTTGCAAACAATCATCACCACGGCAACCTTGGGACTCCAAGCAACGGTGGGCGGTACAGCGGCTAAAAGGGTGGAAATCATTAATCTTATCTCCCTGGTTTGTTTATAGTAAGGACCACAACGGCCCACACGGGGGTAAAACCTTAACACTAGGACCATGGCCTAGCCTATACAAATACTTACCAAGGATCTTTTCGCTTCTGGAAGATCAATTATCAATACTTAACGTTTATCCATACTTAACGTTTCGTAATCTGTGGGGGGCGGCTCCCAGGGGCGGGGTCTTACGGGCGGCAGGTATCGGGGCAGGTGTTGTGTTGCGGCCCCATGTAGGCCAGTACCCCATGCAGGCTTAAATTGCGTTGCGGCCCCATGTAGGCCAGTACCCCATGCAGGCTTAAATAGGGTCGGCACGGGGGCACGACCCCTACCCCATGTAGGCTAAAACAGG
>JBMTWK010000068.1:0-10198 GCA_049452395.1 Prochlorothrix sp.
TCCGTCAAAGCGGTGAGGGTCTTCTCGTTCCAGCCGATGATCTCGTGGCGCTCAGCGGCGATCGACAGGGTTTTGTGGATATTGCTGCGATCGAAAATGCGGGGGTTAATAATGGCTTCCCGCTCAAACCGAATCGCCGAATCATCCTCCGAGAGCACAACGGCTTGGTCGCTGGCTAACATTTTGTAGTCCGTTGGGGGGTTGAGGACAATTTTGCCGTTGTTTTGGACAATGCCGAGGGGAACGGTACCGACAAAGTGGAACGGCAGTTCGCCAAAGGACAGCCCTTGCCAGCCGGACTCAGGACGGTAGAAGTAGAATTCATGGCCCGCGAAGCCAACCAAGTTGAGATAAACCTTGGCTAAGCCGATGCTGCGGGAGGTCTGGACCATGATCCGGGCCAGAATATCGGCGGAGTTGAGGGTGGTAACTTTGCCCGGTGCGATCTGTTTGGCAAGGCGGCGGTATTGCTCGGAGTGCAGTTCCACGACGATCTGTGGGGCTTCTTTGTTGTCTTCCCCGGTGGCTGCCATAATGGCCAAAATGGACTTGATCACCCGTGCATCGGCCAAGGACCGAAAATCATCGGGATCCGATCCCTTGGCATCATTGAGAATAATCACCGATCGGGCGCTGGTGATGCCGACCTTCTGGAGGTTTTTAAGGTTGGTAATCGATCCGTTGCGGGTGACAACGCGGGTGGTCTTGAGATTTCCCAGCTTGCTGCGGAGGAACTCATCCATTTCCTCCTTATCTTCCGCCGACAGGACGACAACGGCTGCATCGGCTTCGGACTCGTTGGCAATGACCAACTCTTCAATAATATCAACGAGGCGATCGTTAAAGCCCAGGATCACGCTGTGCCCGGACTCCACCACTAGGCTTTTCCCTTTTTTCAGTTGCTGAACGCGGGATTCAAATTCTTGGGTGATGAAGGCCACAAGGCTGGAGAACAGAATCAGACCCGTAAAGATGGTCACAACCCCGATCGCCCGTGCGGCAAAGTTGGCTCCATCGGCGCTGTCCCGGAGTCCCATCAACTGCACCAGCACTTCCCAGGCAACCTCCGGTACATCGACCGGACCCGTGAGGGTATCGCCTTCGCGGATGTAGCTATTGGGGAAAACGAGGTCGATGAGATATCGGAGGATTCCCATCAAGCTGAAGGTGATAATGAAGCCCAAAACCAAGGCCAGGAAGACTGACCAGCCTCCCTTGGACATGAAGTTGTCGAATCGATACTGGAAGCGCCGCTGCCAGGAAACCTTTTCAGATCGCATTTCTAGAGACTGCCCATTGTTACAGCACAAAAATTATCATGTAAGCACACATCAGCCCGACAGCTTAGAACTTGTCCCTGGGAAAAGCACAGGCTGCCCATCATAGTTGCGGGAGTGGCGAGAGGCTGGTAGACCCTAGAAACTCAAAGCGGATGTTTCAGGGAACTCAGACAGGGCCGAGATCAAAACGATCGGGAGGTGAGTGCCTCGTAACCCAGAACTTGATGTCGCCAGACCGTTGTCGAGCTAGACCCTATATCTAGACCTTATATGGCTGGCTATCGTGACCCGCTTGGGGCTGAATAGCCCCCACCCCCGGCCCCTCTGCCAGAGCGGGAGAGGGGAGCCAGATCGCTCCTGATGCGTGTAGGATGGCGATCGATCTTCGTAGCGCTAGACTTTGCCGAATACGATCGCCCCTGCATGACCGTTAGGGGCGATCGTGGCGGGGACGTATGCTGGACAATTCCCCCCTTTACTCAGTCCTGCGGCAGGGAAGCGCTGTCTCAGGTGTTGCGAGGTAGCCGACTAGCTTCAACGGGAGGATCCTGGCTCTTGCTGGACGATTTTTGAAGATCGCCAGACGACTGGGGAAGCACTTACGGACAGACTGCACCGTGTGGACTTCTGTACTTCCATAGAAAACAGTTGAGAACGTCTCCCTCGTCTTGAGTCCCTGCCCCCTTGTCCAACAGTGTTCGCGGGGAAGCATAGAAAACCTTTAGTCCGAGATATTGTAGGAAGAATTGGGGGTGGCGTAAAGTCCTGAAGGGATTGAGAATTGCTGGGGTGAAGATTAAGGCTGAGGCGGGGTTTAATTGCGACCGAGGGAGGGCACAGGGGTCAGAAATAGCCCCAAACCGTTGTGGACCCTTGCCGCAGAGCGAGGATCACGGTTTACCAGTTGTCCCCCTAGGTAGAGGCTGGTGGAGCTGCCGCCGTCTAGGTTCAAGGCATCGCTAATGCCCAAATTTTGGAGCAATATCGCCAATTCGGCCAAGGTGGGACCGGCTCCCCCCGGTGCGGGCTGTACGGTCACCCAGAGTAGTTGCCCTTGGGGCGTGTTGCCGACGGCGGTGCGATAAGCGCCCTGGTTCAGGAACGGTGCGCTAAATTGTTCGCGACTGCCATCCAGGACCGATCGCCCGCCCTGGAGCAGGAGCGGTCCGGCCCCCAACATGTAGGGATATGCTGACAATTGAGGGGGGGTGAGGCTTTGGCTGAGGCTGATGGTTTGGCCGGGGCTAAATTGGTTGGCGGCGGTTTGGTAGGAGCGGGCGGTGAGCAGGTAGCCGTTGGGGGGAATAGCCACGGAGGTGGCTCCGGCGGGACCGAGGCGTTGCATTTGCTGGACCCGATCGCCCACGATGGTGATCACGGTTTCGTTGTCGGTCAGGGGGCTGTAGCGATCGCCCCAGGCGGCGGTGTAGCGGGATAAACCGGCTTTGACATAGCCACTATTGAGAAATAGCACCGGAAAGCTGACGGCGGGCGGTCCGGCGGGGGTTGGGCTGGCGGCTTGGGGCTTGGGGCCGAGGGTGACGGTTTCCGTTAGCACGGCACGATCGAACACAACCTCCCCCGCCTCATTCCAGGCCATGACTCCCCGCCCCAAGATTGGCCCCGAAATCCACTCACCTTGGTAGCGCAAGGCTCCCAGGGGCATTTGGGTGTTGCGGTTAAAGTAGGAGCCATTGAGGGCAGCCATGACCCCCCCTTGGCGGGCCAGTTGGACAAGGGGCGCAATGCCGACAATGGAGGGGGCGGGGAGATCGTGGCCAACCCAAATAGGGCGCAGGCTGAAGGGGGAGGTTTGGGGTTGATTGGGGGGGGTGAAGGGCCGATCGAGGTTGAGAATCTGGACGGGAAAGCGCTTGCGGCCTACGGTTACGTTGGTTTGTTGCCAGGTGAGGCCCGGTCCCCAGGCGATCGTGCGATCGGGGTTAGGGTTAATGGGTTGATCCAAGGCCACCACCAAGCGGGGGGGATTCTGGAGGGCCATGACCCTGGGCTGTTGGCGCAGGTTGGGAAACTGGAGCCAAACCTGTTGCCCCTCAGTCTTAACCCGTAGGGGCAAGTTGCCCCAATTGCGCCACTCGTTAGCCTGGGGGTTGGTCGCCTGGGGGACTCGCAGGTCGGGCACTAGGTTGGCAGCAAGGCGGAGGGTTGGGGTGGGGCCGGGTTCCCAGGACCAAGCCAGGGGCCGATCGAGGAAAATTTCCAGTTGCTGAAGGGGGGCTGGGGCGTTGGGGCTGGGGGCGGCAGGGCTGGCAGGATAGGGGCGCAGTTCTAGAACCTGGGCGGGTGGGGTAATGACGCGCAGAACTGAGCCTTCGGCTTGGGCCGTGGCTCCTAGGGTCCGGAGGATCGGAACCAAGTCTAGATAGCGGTGGGTGGCACTGAGGTGGGTGGTGCTGCGGTGGACCGTGGTGGCCTCGGCCCCTGGCCCTGGGGGCATGAGGCCATTGTTCAAGGCGGGAAACCAGTCCAGGGGCTGGCTGGCCCAGTCGTTGCTGTCCTGCAATCCGGCCCCCGTCAGCCGTTCTAGCCCCCAATCCGCTACGCCGACGGCGGGCAGTGCGGCGGTGCCGATCCCTTGCCACTGGATCCACGGCAGTTCGACCACGGTCTGATTCCAGCAAATGCGATCGCCGTAGGCCACAATCTGTCGATCGGTGGGGTATTGGGCCGTGGGGGCTGGGGGGCGCGATGGGGCGATGACGGTGGTCCCACAGGCGGTTTGGGCTAGCGATCGGTGCTGGAAACTGAGATCAGCGGTTAAACTCAGCCCCAGCAGGGCTAAGGTGGTGAGGAGGGAACGGGGCATAGGGGGTCAACGGGGCGATCGGGGTCGCGAAGGAATGGGATTTAGATTATGGGAAGAATAACCCAGGGGAGGGATGCTGAGGAGGGATGTTGAGGACAAATTTGGGGACAGATCCTGGGGCCAAAAAGTGCCCCCTCCCAATCCGCCCTTGGCCAACAAGATCAGGTAATTTTTAAGCAATGGGGGCATGGTCCTGGACCGGGTGCAACCCTGAACAGATGCAAACCACAACACAGGAGTCGCTCAAGTATGGGCCAGTGGATTGGGATTTTGGTTGTTGCGATCGCCCTCTATATTCTGTGGCACATTCGCCAAATCCTTTTACTGATTTTTACCGCTGTTGTTTTGGCCACTGCGGCCAATAGCTTTGTGCGGCGGGTCCAGCAACTGAATATTCCCCGAAAACGGGCCATTTTGATCACCCTAGCGCTGTTTATCACCCTAGCAGTTGTCTTTACGGCCCTGGTTGTCCCTCCCTTTGTGGCTCAGTTCCAAGAACTGCTGCAACTCCTGCCCACGGGGATTGAAAAGATTTGGCGATCGGTACCCCTCTGGATTGACTATATCCTCAAGTGGGTGCCTGAAAACTTTGAGGAAGCGCGGAGTACCTTACTGATTCTTCAGGAGAGGCTACAGGACGAGACCTTGCGGGTAGACTTCTCCCGCCTGGACTTTTCGGAACTATCCCAACAGGCTAGCCCCCTGGTGGCCCAGGTTATTGATAACTTTGTCACGGTCTTTAATAACGCCATTACCATTGCCCTGAAGCTCCTGTTGGTGTTGGTGTTGACGGTGATGCTATTGGGCGATCCCCAATCCTATCGCCAAGCGTTTTTGATGCTGTTTCCGTCGTTTTATCGGCGACGGGCCGATCGCATCCTCACCAACTGCGAAATCTCCCTAGGGAACTGGTTTGCAGGGATTATCGTTAATTCTCTGTTTGTGGGCACCTGTAGCGGCCTTGGTCTCTGGTTTTTGGGCATTGATTTAGCCCTGGCCCATGCCCTCTTGGCGGGACTACTGAACTTCATCCCCAATATTGGCCCGGTGCTGAGCGTTGTTTTTCCGCTCTCTGTGGCGATTCAAGACCCTTCCTGGCGGATTGGTGCCGTTATCATCCTGTATGTGGTGGTCCAGAACCTAGAAAGCTACTGGCTCACACCGACGATTATGGCCAAGCAGGTTTCTCTACTCCCAGCCTTGACCTTGATTGCTCAGATCTTTTTTGCGACGGTTTTTGGTCTGCTAGGGCTGATTTTAGCCCTTCCCTTGGCAGTGGTGGCTAAGGTCTGGATTGAGGAGTTACTGGTGCGGGATATCTTGGATTCCTGGCAAAAGTCGCCGTTTGCACGGTGATTTGCAAGAATCCCGGTAGGGGTCATGCCGCCGTGGCTCCCCGCTTGGAACCAAAAACAGGGCAACCACGGGGGGTTTGCCCCTACCCGAAAACAGGGCAACCACGGGGGGTTTGCCCCTACCCAAAAACAGGGCAACCACGGGGGGTTTGCCCCTACTCGAAAACAGGGCAACCACGGGGGGTTTGCCCCTACCCGAAAACAGGGCAACCACGGGGGGTTTGCCCCTACCCGATCGATACATGCCGGAAGTTAACTCCCCAGGGTTACCCCCAAGAGTCGCATAGGAGCGGGTTTTGGCCGAAATCTCAGCCCATCATCGCTAGATCTGCAAAACCCGCCCGATTTGTGTTCCCTGTAGAAACGTTTTGCGATCGAGAAACGTTTTGCGATCGAACCGGATTTTGGGCGCGAGGACCGCGCCCCTACGGGTTTTGGGCGGGTTTGGGTTGGTTTTTAGTTGGGTTCGTCGATTTCGCAGGTTTTACCCCAGCCCAAGCCAGCCTTATCGGAGTCGTAGTCAGCAATGGTGACCTCGACGGGATCCACTTTCCAGATCTCCTTGGCATACTCGGCGATCGTGCGATCGGAGGAAAACTTACCCATCCGAATCGAGTTCAAAATCGCCATGCGGGTCCAGTTTTCCTGATCCCGGTATGCCTTGCTGACCTCATTCTGGCAGTCCACATAGGCTTGGTAATCCGCCAGCAGCATATACTCATCCTGCTGAAGCAGAGAATCCGTGACGGGCTTGAACAGGTCTGGCTCACTGGGAGAGAAGGTGCCGCTGGCAATCTGGTCGATCACCGCCTTGAGTTCGCTGTTGCTGTTGTAGTAGTCGCGGGGGCGATAGCCCTTAGCCTTGAGGCTGGCCACTTCTTCGGCGGTGAGACCAAAGAGGAAGAAGTTTTCAGGACCGACCTCTTCGCGAATCTCGATGTTGGCTCCATCTAGGGTGCCGATCGTCAGCGCCCCATTCATGGAGA
Source organism: Prochlorothrix sp. (assembly GCA_049452395.1). Taxonomy (GTDB): domain Bacteria; phylum Cyanobacteriota; class Cyanobacteriia; order Prochlorotrichales; family Prochlorotrichaceae; genus Prochlorothrix. The sequence goes on from JBMTWK010000068.1 coordinate 6,449, forward strand.
ACTTCATATTGCCCGTTCCAGAGGCTTCCTTACCCGCTGTGGAGATTTGCTCCGACAGATCCGCTGCGGGATAGATGTATTGGGCCAGGGAGACGCTGAAATTGGGCAGAAACACCACTTTTAGGCGACCGCGTACATCGGGATCGCGGTTAATAATGGTTCCCACCGCATTGATCAGCTTGATAATCAGCTTGGCTTGGTAGTTACCGGGGGCCGCTTTCCCCGCAAAAATAAAGGTACGGGGCTGGATATCGAGGGTCGGGTTCTGTTTAATTTGGTTATAGAGCGCGACGATGTGCAGCACAGCCAAATGCTGGCGCTTATACTCATGGATCCGCTTGACTTGGATGTCAAAGAGGGACGTGGGATCCACTTCAATGCCAGTGCGCTGGTAGATCTTCTCGGCCAGTGCCTGCTTATTGTGCAGCTTAATCTGCTGCCAGCGGGCGCGAAACTCCGCATCTTCGGCATAGGGGGCGAGCTGCTTCAGTTCATCCAGGTCAGAGAGCCAGTTTTTGCCAATTTTCTCGGTAAATAGCTCCGAGAGTTTGGGGTTGCTGAGCATGATCCAGCGGCGCGGTGTTACCCCGTTGGTCTTATTGAAGAACTTCTCCGGCCAGAGGTCATAGAAGTCGTGGAGGGTGTCCTGCTTCAGCAGTTCGGTGTGCAGGGCGGCGACCCCGTTGATGGCATGACTGCCGATACAGGCGAGGTAGGCCATGCGCACAGCTTTTTCGGGATGCTCTTCAATAATCGACAGGCGAGCCACCCGTGCTTCGTCGTTGGGGTACCAACTGCGCACATCTTCGAGGAAACGGCGGTTAATTTCGTAGATAATCTCCAGAACCCGTGGCAGGGTTGGGCCTAGCAGGCGCACGGGCCAGCGTTCGAGGGCTTCCGGCATCAGGGTGTGGTTGGTGTAGGCAAAGGTGCGCTGGGTGATGCCCCAGGCTATGCCCCAATCAAGGCCATGATCATCGACAAAGAGCCGCATCAGTTCGGGAATGGCGACGGTGGGGTGAGTGTCGTTGAGCTGGATGGCAAAACTTTCGTGGAAGTTGTCGAGGCTGGGGTTGAGGGCCAAATGCTTGCGGATCATGTCCTGGAGGGAGGCGGACACGAAGAAGTACTGCTGTTCGAGGCGCAGTGCCCGACCCTGGGGGGTGTTGTCGTTGGGGTAGAGAACTTTGGAAATATTTTCGGAACTCATTTTATCGGCGACGGCCCGATCGTAGTTCCCTGCATTAAAGGCATCAAAGTTAAACTCATCCCCAGCTTCAGATTTCCACAGCCGCAGGATGTTGACGACGTTGGTGTTGTAACCGGGAACGGGGGTGTCGTAGGGAACGGCAACGACGGTGCGATCGGGAATCCAGGAGACCCGATAGTTGCCCTTGGGGTCATGGTAGCCCTCGGTGTAGCCCCCTAGCTTAATGGTCACTGCCTCATCGCGCCGGGGCAGTTCCCAAACATTGCCCATCCGCAGCCATTGGTCGGGGATTTCCACCTGCCAGCCATCGCGGATAACTTGGTGAAAAATGCCAAATTCGTAGCGAATGCCGTAGCCGATCGCGGGAATCTCCAACGTCGCCAGGGAATCGAGGAAACAGGCGGCTAAACGCCCTAAACCTCCGTTACCGAGGCCCGGATCTTCTTCTTCAGAAATGAGGTCTTGGAGGTTTAAGCCCGACTCTTGAATGGCTTGGTCAATTTTTTCGTACAGGCCCAGGTTAATCAAACTGTTGCCCAGGTGCCGCCCCATCAGGAACTCTGCCGAGAGGTAACAGACCCGTTTTACGGCTTTGCAGGCGTAGACTTCTTGGGTTGCTAACCACCGCCGCAACAGGCGATCGCGCACCGTAAAGGCAAGGGCATTGTAGTAGTCTGCTTGGTTGGCAGAGGAGGCATCTTTGCCCTGGAGGTAAAAGAGGTGATCAGCAAAGGCACGCTTGAGGGTTTCTAAGCTCATGCCTGTGCGATCGTCTTCCACACGAACCTGAATCGGTTCGCCGTTGGCTTCCGCAGAAACCGGGGCGTTGGTTTGGGTATCAACGGTGTCGATCGCTTGTGTCATGGGAATGCTCAGTGAGTTGATTAATGAAACAACTAGTACGAAGACCTGCAAAGGGCGGCAGGATTGGGGGGGCTGGAGAGGGACGGCTCAGGACGGGCGAGGGCATGGCCCCTAGGGGAATTGTGCCACTAGAAAAGCGGTAGAGAAATGGCTCTTTGTGCCTCAGGGTGCAGTCCCGCAAACGGTGCAGGAGCACAACTGATTGCGATGGGCCGTGATGGGCTGTAATGGGCCGCAATGGGCAACTTTTTCCAAGCCCCTCACCCTAAATCCCTCTCCCAGGGCGGGCGAGGGACTTGAACCATGCAGAATTCTAGTAAAACCTCAGAAATTCTACAGCGATTAGCCTTCTTTAGCAGCCATAGACAGCATCAGGTCAATCATGCGATTGGAGTAGCCCCACTCATTGTCGTACCAGGAGACGACTTTGAAGAACCGATCGTTGAGTTCAATCCCGGCCCCTGCATCAAAAATACTGGAGTGCGCATCGCCGATAAAGTCGCTGGAGGCTACGGGTTCTTCGGTATAGCCCAAAATTCCCTGCATTGGCCCCTCAGCCGCTGCTTTCATCGCCTCACAGATGGCTTGGTAGCTGGTGGGCTGGCTGGTGCGGAAGGTGAGGTCTACGACGGACACATCGGGGGTCGGCACCCGGAAGGCCATCCCGGTGAGTTTGCCCTTCAGTTCCGGCAGAACGAGGGCGACGGCCTTGGCGGCTCCGGTGGAGGCGGGAATAATGTTTTGGGCTGCGCCCCGCCCGCCCCGCAGGTCTTTTTTGCTAGGACCGTCTACGGTGGGCTGGGTTGCCGTCATGGCGTGGACGGTGGTCATTAGCCCTTCTTCAAGGCCGAAGTTGTCCACAATGACCTTGGCGACGGGGGCGAGGCAGTTGGTGGTGCAACTGGCGTTGGAGACGATCGTGTGCTGGCTGGGATCGAACTGCTCATGGTTGACCCCCACGAGCAAGGTGGGCACCTTGGCGGGATCTTTTTCTTTGGTGGGGGCAGAAATGACAACCCGCTTGGCTCCGGCCTGGATGTGCTTGGAAGCGCCTACATGGTCGGTAAAAATCCCCGTGGCTTCCACCACATAGTCTACGCCGAGCTTACCCCAGGGCAGTGCGGCGGGATCCCGCTCGGCAAAGCAGGGGATAAAGGTGCCATTGACGACAATACCGTCGGGCTTGGCGATGACCTCTCCGGCGAACCGACCTTGGGTGGAGTCGTATTTCAACAGATAGGCTAGATTTTCGGGGGGAACCAGATCATTGATCCCGACAAATTGGAGGTTGGGGTTGTTGGCACCGGCCCGCAAGACGAGGCGGCCAATGCGACCAAAGCCGTTAATAGCAACTTGAATGGGTGCCATGGATTTACTCTACTGGTGCGGCAAGACTGCGATCGTCTTGTAACGAACCAAACTTAGTCCAAACTCAGTTAAGCCGACGATCGCCTACAGGTCACTCTAGGTTGTCAGACGGAGGGTGGCCTTAAAACCCTACTATTTCTTCACCTTCCTGATGATCTTCTAATGATCTTAAGGGGGTCGGTATGGGGTCGCTTGGGTCTTAAATCTGCTCTTCATCTGCCCTTAATCTATATTTATGTCAAAGCCTCCTCACAATAGGGGTATCGCATTAATTTTGTATCCAATGTACTTGACAACAAGTAGACTGC
>JBMTWK010000069.1:0-10072 GCA_049452395.1 Prochlorothrix sp.
GGGAGAGCGGTTTGGCTGGCGGTCCTGTCCCTAGGAAGGGCGCGGTGGGCCATTTTAGGAAATTCTAAGGGCGAGGGGGATGATGGTTCCTAAGAACAGGATACAGCTTAAGCGATATGACAGGGAGTTGGCTGTACACGACAATCAATTGGGCTAAGCAGACTGATCGGTCTGCCTCGCTGTTTCGGGGAGGTCTGGGTTAGAGGGCTGAGCCTCTGTGAGAAGCGGCTGTGGCCGATCGGCTTTTGCTGAGGCCGAAGGGGGGCGCATCCCACTTTGGCAGAATCGCGGTCGGGGTCGTGCCCCTGTGGCTCCTCCCTTGGGACCAAAACTAGGGCAACCACGGGGGGTTTGCCTGTACCGCAGCGGTCAACTCGTCAAAGTGGGATGGCCCCGAAGGGGGTGTGCCCCGTTTGGTCTAGGGGATTGATGCCCGCTTGGGACAAGGGGAGTAGCTGTCGCGAAGTTCTGGGGTCGTTGGCAAAAGAGGGGGAGTTGGCAAAAGAGGGGGAGTTGGCAAAAGAGGGCAGTTAGAAGGGGGAGTTGGAAAAGGAAAAGAGTCCCCCCTAGTCCCCTTGAGAAAGGGGAAAACCGGAAAACCAATGGCAAATTGGCCCTCCTAGGGGGACTCTTCTGGGGTCGCCACGACTTAGGGCGAGTTTTCAAGTAGCGGCTAAGACTGTGCTAAAACCCTGTTGTGCGGTTGGGTTTGAGCGTTTTGGTTTTGGGTGCGATCGGGCACGATCGCCGGTTCACTATGGCTTCGGGGGCAAGGCAGTGTTGGGTGGGTGGTTACTCTTCGTCGCGATCGTCGGAACCACCGGGGGAAGCTTCATATAAGGCATCTAACCGGTTGCGCACATCTTCCACCTGCACCGATCGCATCACCAAGAGCGGTTCGTTAACCACATTGCCCGCATCATCCAAAAACTCAGGGTGAGGGACCTGGCGGGGGCTAGTGGCTCGATCGGAACGGCCTGCAGCGGGACCATTGCCCATGGCGACCATGCTGCGAAACAGATTACTAATGGCCAAGATTGCAAGGGCCGTAAAGGCGACAAGATAAAGGAGATGTAACATGGGCACTGCCCCCAGGGATTTTCAACAATGGTTTTACACAGGGTTCCCCTATCTTAAAACGGTTTTTCCTGTAAGAACATCGCCGCGATCGGGATTCTTTGGATCTCTAACGTTATTCTGCGATCGCGGGGGAAGACCTGCCCCGCCGGTCAAGCTGTACCCTTTGAATGTCCTTTTATCCAAGATAAACCAAACCCCCTCCCGATCGTTCTCACTCCGACTAGGCGAAGCTGACCGGGATACCGTAGCATTAGCCTACGAGAGCTGTTATTTTGTCGTCTCCTGGGGGTCTAGTTGGGGCCTCATTGGGGCCTGTTGGGATCGGATTGGCCGTTAGCGCCTTAAGATCCGACGGCATTCCCCAGCGTTTATCTATATCGTTCATTCGCAAATTCCTTAACGTCCTATGTCCTCGTCCCCTGCCGTGCAAGCTGAGCAAAACCCGGAAGCCGCTCCCGAAAAAATCCATCTACCGCGCACGAGCGAGTCCGATCGCCTCAAGCGCATTCGCCACAGTACTTCCCACGTCATGGCCATGGCGGTGCAAAAGCTTTTCCCCAAGGCCCAGGTGACGATCGGCCCCTGGACCGAAACCGGGTTTTACTACGACTTCGACACGGACCAACCCTTCACCGAAGCGGACCTCAAAGCCATCAAAAAAGAGATGGACAAAATCATCCGCCAAAAGCTGCCCATGGAGCGGGAAGAGGTCTCGCGGGAAGAAGCCAAGCGTCGCATTGAGAGCCTAGGCGAACCCTACAAGCTGGAAATCCTCGATAGCATCCAAGAACCCATCACCCTCTATCATTTGGGCGATCAATGGTGGGATCTTTGTGCCGGTCCCCATGTGGAGAATATTGGCGAACTGAACCCCAAGGCGATTGCCCTAGAGACCGTAGCCGGAGCTTACTGGCGGGGGGACGAGACTAAGGCCCAACTTCAGCGCATTTACGGGACAGCCTGGGAAACACCGGAGCAACTGCAAGAATATAAGCGCCGCAAGGAAGAAGCCCTCAAGCGGGATCACCGACGGCTGGGGAAAGAACTGGGGCTATTTCTCTTTAGCGATCCCGTGGGTCCGGGTCTGCCGCTGTGGACCCCTAAGGGTACGGTGCTGCGATCGACCCTAGAAGACTTCCTCAAGCAAGAACAACAGGCGCGGGGCTATCTGCCGGTGGTCAGTCCCCACATTGGCCGCGTTGATCTGTTCAAGGTCTCTGGCCACTGGCAGAACTACAAAGAGGATATGTTCCCGATGATGGCGGAGGATGAAGTCGCCAAGCTTGCGGAGCAGGGTTTTGTGCTCAAGCCCATGAACTGCCCCTTCCACATCCAAATCTACAAAAACGAACTGCGCTCCTACCGCGATCTACCCATGCGCCTTGCGGAGTTCGGCACGGTGTACCGCTATGAGCAGTCCGGCGAGTTGGGCGGTCTCACCCGTGTGCGCGGCTTTACAGTGGATGACTCCCACCTCTTTGTCACGCCGGATCAGTTGGCCGATGAGTTCCTCCAAGTGGTGGACCTGATCCTCTCAGTCTTTCGCAGTTTGCACCTTAAAAACTTCAAAGCTCGCCTCAGCTTCCGCGATCCGGCCTCTGATAAATATATTGGCTCGGAGGATGCCTGGAACAAGGCTGAAGCGGCGATTCGCAATGCTGCGGAGACTTTGGGCATGGAAACCTTTGAGGGCATTGGGGAAGCTGCGTTCTATGGTCCCAAGCTGGACTTCATTTTCCAGGATGCGCTGGAGCGGGAGTGGCAGTTGGGTACGGTGCAGGTGGATTATAATTTGCCGGAACGCTTCGATTTGGAGTATGTGGCTGAGGATGGCAGCCGCCAGCGGCCCATTATGCTGCACCGTGCGCCCTTTGGCTCCCTGGAGCGCCTAATTGGGATTCTGATCGAAGAATATGCGGGGGACTTCCCGTTGTGGCTAGCTCCGATTCAGGTCCGATTGCTGCCGGTGACGGAGGAGTTTCGTGCCTTTGCTGAGACGGTGGTGGGCCAGATGTTGGCGTTGGGGATTCGGGCGGAGGTCGATCGCAGCGGCGATCGGCTGGGCAAGATGATCCGCAATGCAGAAAAGCAGAAGATTCCGGTCATGGCGGTGGTAGGGGCTAAGGAAGTGGAAGCCAATGCCCTCAGCATCCGCACCCGTGGCGCAGGGGATCTCGGCTCGATTCCGGTCCCTGAGGTGATGGAGAAAATCCAGGGGGCGATCGCCGATCGAACCCTAACCCTCTAGTTCCTGTGGGGTGCATTACGGCGCTGCTTAACGCACTCTACAAGGGACCATCTCACTTTGGCAGGTTAACCGCTTCGGTAGGGGCAATCCCCCCGTGGTTGCCCCGGTTTTGGTCGAAGAGGGTCGGCACGGGGGCGCGACCCCTACCAGGATTCTTCCAAAGTGGGATGCTCCCCTCTACAACACCCTAGGGTTGGTGTTTTTTGTGTTTACTGCTGACTGGATTGATGGAAAAAGGGAGGAATTGATTGATTATGGCCATTCTTGAACCCGATCGCCTTTACCTTTTTAGTCAATTCACCGAATTTAACCACCCACCCGACGAAATTCTGGCGGAACTGGGCTATCACCTCACTGTTGAGCCGATCGACCTGCCCAAAGTTGCCACGATCGACAGTCACCTCCTTGCAGCCGTTCTCCAACGCCGCATTCAACTCACCCCCCTCACCTCCGAACAAGCCAGACGGGAAGCCCTAGTCGCCCCGATCCTCTTTGAAGTTGTAGACCGTCTTAACCTCAAACTCAATATTGAATATCCCCTGACGGGGCAACGCGCTAAGGGCACCCTAGACTACCTCATTCGCAGCCAAAGCACGTTACTGGTCATTGAAGCCAATCGTGACGATCTCACACGGGGATTCACCCAACTGGCTATGGAAATGATTGAACTGGGGAACTGCTATGGGGCCATCACGACGGGTAATATTTGGCAATTTGCTCGGCTAAGCGATCGAAATATCACCCAAGACCTTAATCTTTACCGTGTACCGGCAGATTTATCAGACTTACTCAGTGTTCTAGTCGGAATCTTACATAATTGACTCTACCTAAATGTGTAGACCTTGAGGGCAAGAATCGGGCTTATCCAACTTTGGCATAATGAACCGATTGGGTAGGGGCAATCCCCCCGTGGTTGCCCCGGTTTTGTGTGAAGAGGGTCGGCACCCTTCGACTATGCTCAGGACGGGCGGGGGCGCGACCCCTACCGAGATTCTTCCACAGTGGGATACTCCCGTCAGAATCCTCATAGGCCTTGAGATTCTTACCCTAGTGTCGATTAAAGCGGGATTAGTAGCGAATTTGTAGGGTTACGCTGGCTGTTACGGTTTGGTCACCCCCCTCGATCGGGGTTGGAGCCGAAGCCGCTTCTAGACGGTAGGCCGCCATGGGAACAGGACCGGGCGGGAGGGGGGCATTGGCCCCATTGACTTGGATACTGACTACTTCCTGAATCTGGAAATTTAGCGCTTGCAGCACCGCTTGGGCTTGCAGTTGGGCGTTTGCGGTTGCTTCTTTCAGGGCTTCCTGTCGCGCAGCTTCTAAGACAGTCTCATCCGCCTGAAAGCTTAGATTATCGATGCGAGTAGCTCCGGCTCGGACGGCAGCATCGAGGAGGGGACCGGCTTCGGCGGTGGGGACAGAGAAACTCACGGTGTTGGTGGCGGTGAAGCCAGTGAGGGTGGGGCTGTTGCCGCTGTAGTCATAGCGGGGGCTGAGGGAAACGCCTGTGGTTTGGAGGTCTTGGACCGATCGGCCCTTGAGCAAATCGACCACGGCATTGGATTGGGCGGCGGCTTGGGACTGAGCAGCTTGGGCGGTGCGGGCGTTCACTTCTACGCCAAGGTTGACGATCGTCCGGCTCGTCGGCACTTCCACTTCTCCTTGACCAGTGACGCTGAGGATACGCGGCAGAGCTTGGGAAAGAGCAGGACTGATTCCTGGGAGCAGGACTAGGCCCAAAATCAGCGGTAAGCTGCTCAATCGGGATAGATTCAGGCCGGAGCGAGAGAGGACACGATCGGGGTTAAAACAGGTCAACATGATGGCACTCCTTACCATGACACGGGGTTGCTGAACAGGGTTTAGTCTGTTGTTCCGTTATGGTAGGCGGTGCGGGAGAGAATGGGGCATCTGTTACAAATTTCGATCGCCAACTTTATCGGGACTTTTACATGGCTCCTCGGAGCCGCCAGATTAAACATCATCCCGCATGGCGAGTGTATCAGGTGATGAAGTCGGGCAACCGGCACCTCGTGGATGTGCGTCAAGTCGAGGTTTTGCCCCCTTTTGAACGGGTGAACCAAATTCAGGTGCTGAGTCCGATCGCGCTGATACAGTCGAAAATTATGAGTGCCTACTCTCGCCAAAACCAACCCAAAGGGTTTAGCGATTTGCGGGATCTCTTAAAACTTTTGTAGGGGCGCGTTTTTGGAGAAATTTTAGTCTCTCATCGCTAAATCTGCTAAACCCGCCCTCTTGCGCTATCAACCTCGTTGGCCCCTTGGGGGGGGTGGTACCAAGCCAGGAGACTTGGTACCTGGGGGAACTTATAACCTAGTAGTGGTTACCGACTTTGCGGTGGTGGGCGGCGGTGAGGGCTTCTGGGTTAGAGACCTTGCCTTGCTTCACCTCAGCGTAAACGACCCAGTGATCGCTACATTCCATGCGAGTCATGACCTCACATTCGAGATAGGCGAGGGAATCGACCAAAATCGGCGAACCGTTGATGGCGGTCTGGGTTTTGATTCCGGCAAAGCGATCGGCACCGGGCGGGAACCGCTTGAGGAAATGCTTCATGAGGGGCTGATAGTTGCCTTCTTCAAGGATATTCAGCACAAAAGCATCGCCAACTTGCATCAGACTTTCAATGGCGCGGTCCTTGGCCACGGCAACGGTGAAACCGAGGGGTTCAAAGCTGGCTTGGGCAACCCAGGAGGCTAACATGGCCCCGTTGACACCGCCTTTAGTGGCCGTGAGGATATACAAACCGCCACTGATGCGGCCTAGGGCTTTGTCGAGATCGCTATCCAGGGACTTCATCTTTTGGATGGCCTTATCGCGGGTCAACCATTGGCCCATGTCGGTGCCTGACTCCTCGCAGAGCTGATAGATGCCCTCACTGGGGGTATCCTTAACGCGAATGGGGGGGAAGGCAATTTTTAGGCCCAAATCCCGGAATTTTGCCAGAAGAGCGTCGATCGGTTCATCGTCGCCACCATAGGAGTCAAAGAGGCCGATCGCCTGCTTATCTTTGACCATGGCGAGCAGGGTGCTGAGGGCGGTGTCGATCGTTTCTGGGCACTGGGTCGGCGGTGTACCCACGACGATACCGGCTAAGGTACCGACAATTTCGGTCAAATCCTGGGGTTCTACGGTGCGCAGATCGACCATTTCCACATTTGCACCGGCTTTGGTGATGCCATGGGCGATGGCTTGGGAGAGTCGATCGCTGTAGCCATAGTCGGAAATGTAGAAGACTCCGACGGTGGTCTCGACTTTGGTTTGGGCTTGGCTCCACTCCTGGTAACGGTGAGTCCACTCGCTGAGGTGGTGGCGCAGGAGAGGGCCGTGGCCGGTGGCGATCGTGGTGATTGGCCCCAGGGTTTCCATGCGTTTGAGGGCGGAAAGGACCGATCGGGCGTTGGGAGCCATTAAACAGTCGTAGTAATAGCGAAAATCCGCCTCGATCGTTGTAATTTCTTCATCAAAGGTCGCCGCACTGCAATAGTGCATCCCAAAGGCATCGCAGGTGTAGAGGGTTGCCGTACCGCGATCGTAGGTAAAAATTGTGTCGGGCCAGTGGAGGTTGGGGGCGCTGACAAACTCCAGGACATGGCCTTGGCCGAGGTCGAGGGTGCTGCCGCTCTTGACTTGCAGCTTGTTGTAGTCCTGGTGCACCAGGTTATCCAAAAACTGGAGGGCTACTTTGGAGCCAACGACGGTTAAGTCTGGGTTCAGGGCCAGGAGATCCCGCGTGAGGCCGCTGTGGTCGGGTTCGGTGTGGCTAACAATGAGGTAATCAATCTTTTTGGGGTCAATTAGCCCTTGGAGCGCATCCAGGTAAAGTTGGCGGAACTTTTCATGGGAGGAGTCCACGAGAGCCACTTTATCGGCTTGGATGAGAAAGGAGTTGTAGGTGGTGCCGTTCTGGAGACCGAATTCAATGTCAAAGCGGCTGCGGTCCCAGTCTAGCGATCGCAGGGTTTGGGTGTTGGGGGCGATGTCTTCCGTGGTTAGGGTTAGACGCGGTTGTACACGCTCAGCAAGGGCAACCATGGCGAGTCCTCCTATGGGGGTGAATCAACGGGGGAGCAGTTTACGCCAGTGGAATCAGGGGCGATCGCGCTCAGAATCCCGTAACAATACTTTACCTTTTTTTAGGATGCCTCACCTTTGCCCCGATCGGGTAGAATCCCAGCTTATAATTTTCAAATACAATTATAAGTTAATGATATATTTAAGGGCACCTCGAAAAATTTGATGCGTTATGCTGCTGCTTTGCTTAAATGCCGCTAGGCTATACGCAATCCGACTGGAACTTGCTTTCACCTACTGATTCAGTTGTGATCTGGCTTTGGCAGGTTATCTGGATCTAGGCCCAGGTCGCGGAGATAGCTGGCAAGGCGTTGGGCTGTTTGCTCTGCCTGTGCAGCGCGTTGCTGTTCTTGCTGAAGCTGGGATTCTGCCTGTACAGCGCGTTGTTGTTCTTGCTGAAGCTGGGATTCTGCCCGATCGGCCCGCGATCTCTCCTGTTGGGCAAGCAGCCGTTGCCGTTCCGCCCGCTGCTGTTCCCGTTGCAACTCCTGGCGGCTGACTTCCGGGGGGGCGTAGGCTTCACCTGCTTCATCAAACCAAGCCAAGAGTTCCTGCTCAATGCCCATGAAGGCATATTGAAACCGCCCAATGCCGAGACCAATTTCTGGCATCCAAACGGGTTCCCCCGGTTGCCACACATACTGCCCTTGTTCTAGACGATAGACCTCCAGCGGCTCATGGTGGTCCCGCTGCCAAAACTCAGGGTTATAAACCGCGTAGTAGAGAACGCCCAACTTGCGGTAAATCTCCAGCTTGCCTTGGTATTCACTGCGGGCGGTGTGGGAGACCATCTCTAAGACAAAGGACGGTACTACCCCCCCTTCCTGCCAGACCAAATAGCTCCGGCGAAAACGGCCCTCCTTGCGACGGTCTACGCCAAGGCTCAAAAAGCCATCGGGGACTACCGGCACTTTGGGATTGTTGCCTGTGGTGTGGAAGATGCCCATGTCTACCCCAAAGAACCAGTCGGTGCGATCGGCCCAAATTCGGAGAAGAGTGGTCAGCAGGAGGTTAGGCAGCAGGTTTTGGTCTTCGTTATCCACAGGAGTATCGTCAGAACAGATGAGTTCCTCAAGGGTGGGGAGGTGTGTGGGGGGGGGCTGTTGGTCGGTGATGAGCATGGAGGAGAGGCCGAACTACAACGGCTAAGCGTGGGTTGGCTAATCATGGCTTGATTGTAGCAAAGCTAGAAAAGGGAAGTTATTGGCGCAGTTCTGACTCTAATTTGGTGACATCTTCCTTGAGAAAGACGGTGACCGTGCCGTTATAGGCGCTACCGTCGGGATTTTGGACAATTTCAATCCAGTAGGCATAGCGATCGCCGATGCGGATTTCACCCTGTCGCGCCATCTGGAGCGGAGTCAGTTGGGCACGGAGGCGCGGATCGGTGATGGCTTGGGGGTAGCTATAGACGATCGCCCCCCGCTGGTAGTCCTGGTAAATATCCAAGCCATGGATCACCCGCAGGGATTCTTCCAGGCAATCGGCGGTGATGCCATTGACCACATCAAAGAGGGTGATGGTTTCGCTGCGAATATAGCCCCAGTCGGTGCTGGAGGTGAGGCGGCCCGGTGCCCACATGGAGGCTTCGTAGGTAAAGCGTTGGGCGGCGGTGTTTTGTTTGCGAACCCGCAGGGTTTCGCTGGGGGCTGGTAAAAGGGTGGGATGTGCTCTAATCCAGGCTTCTACATCCTGGACGGTCTCCCCTGGCAGGGCACGGGCCGGGGTTCCTAGCCCAAAGCCCACTCCCAGGCCAAAACAGAGCAGACCTAGGCCGCTGAGGCGGACTAAACCGGTGCGTAGGGCGCGATCGATCAATACCATCGTCATGACCTCCCGAAAAATGCCCCCACTATAGCCTGTCTTTTCCCCATCTGGGGAGACTATTGCCCAAGGCGACGTAGGGTTTCTTGGTAAATAGCGGCTAAATTGCGAGGTAGACCGACGTTTAGGTTACATTCCACCAATTTAACCGGCATGGTGCGTTTGGGATGCACGGTTAATTCGTAGGTGAGTTGGGTTCCGGCTTGGTTGTCTTGGGCCTGGGGGGCTAGGAGCCATGCGCCTTGGAACTCATTGAAGTCGCCTTGGAACTGGCTAAAGCGGATAGCATGGGGCGCTTCTAGGACCATATCGAGGACAACTTTGGCGGAAAAGCTGACTTTCCAGAGCTTTTCGGTGCCGACCTGCTCTAGGCACACCCGATCGCCTTCTTGCTCTAGGATTTGGCTCTTGGCTAGGTTGGGGATAAAGTTCGCGAGTGCTTCGTAGTCCGTCAGGACTGCCCAAACCCGATCGATCCCCGCCGGAATCCAAATTTGTGCCTGTAACCGCCGCCGCCGACCGTCTAAGTGTTCTGTGGTGACACTCACTTGGGAGAGCAGATCCGCTTCGGGACTAGCGGCGCTGGGAATGGGCAGAGAGGATGCGTCCATGGGCAGAGTTATCGGGAAATAGGGGTGGTTCTGGGTGGTTCTGGGCGTTAGGGGCGGTTGGGCAGGGGGGAGAAATCGGGGCGGTTCTGGGGCTAGCGATGGGGCTGAGATTAGGGTGCCCTTGGGGGGGTGCAGACCGGGCATGGCTCAGGTTTTGGAAGCATCCCACTTTAGAAGAATCTCGGTAGGGGTCGTGCCCCCGTGGCTCCCCTCT
>JBMTWK010000070.1:0-10019 GCA_049452395.1 Prochlorothrix sp.
AGAAATATCCGTAGGGGCAGGTTTACAGAAATATCCGTAGGGGCAGGTTTACAGAAATATCCGTAGGGGCAGGTTTACAGAGAGAATTTCAGTCACCAACCCCAAAAGAGACCAAACCTGCCCTCTTGCCCCAAAAAGGGCGGGTTTGGTCAAATCACCGCCATTAAGCAGAATTTTGAGCGAAAACCCGCCCCTACAGGACTTGGTGGCTAAAAGGGCGGGTTTAGTCCAATCACCGCTATTAAGCAGGATTTTGAGCGAAAACCCGCCTCTACAGGACTTGGTGGCTAAAAGGGCAGGTTTGGTCCAATCACTGCTATTGAGCAGGATTTTGAGTGAAAACCCGCCCCTACAAAAACTTGATCGGCCCTCAAAACAGATGGTAAACATCAGATTAATCCTCGATCGGGGCTAAATTCTTGAGAAAATTAGCGATATCTTGGCTAATTTGTTCTCGAACAGATAAGGCTAGGTCTAGATTCACTTGGAGTTGGGTAATCTCAATTTCGCTGCCGTAGGCGTGGCGAATAAAGTGGCGAAAGCCGCGCAAAGGGTTCAGGAGCGCAAGGGTTGGGGCCGAGAGGAAGGCAGGGCGGACTGCTTCGACGGGTTGACTCAGGCGCAGCAGCAAGACCCGATGCCATTGTCCCCCGTTGCCGATGTGATTTTCAAAGGTTGTGGCTACCAGTTTGAGTAAATCCTCCACTGCACTGTAAAGATTGTGGATTTGGTAGGCAATGCTCTCCAATTGGGCCGGAGTGTCTAGTCCAGCGGCGACCCGTTGGCGGAGACGGTGATCCACTTGATCGATCAACATCAATTGACCGTAGAGTTCGGCTTGGAGTCTGGCCCGATCGAGGCGATCCATAAAATTCCCTCCTGGCGAATTTTGGCGGCAAAGTGGCAGCGATCGAGGGGCACCAAATCCACCTCCCGATCGAGGTCCGTCATTAAATAGCTACTCATCCCCAAACTAACTGCCCCCTTAAAGGTTTCCACAGCCACATCTAGATCGGAATATTCGGTAAAACGGCCCGGTTGGGTGATGGAACCAAAGAGATAGCCCCGATCGTAGCCAAATTTGCGGCCATAGGCTTGCAGCCACGCTAAGGTGGCGGTGAGTAGGCGCTGGCGATCGGCTTCGTTTTGGGCGCGACGTTGGGCGCGATGGGCATCCAGCAGAGTTGTGGAAAAGGGTTGGGGCATGGGGTCTTGTGGGGGTGAGGCATTGCGGTAAGGCATTACACAAGTGAGGCTTGGGCCTGTTCGGCGGTGAGCCAGTCGATAAACTGTTGGGCGGTGCGGCCCGATCGGCCATTGTGGCGAGTGGCCCATTGCAGGGCGCGAAATTCCAGCTCCTCCGGCGAGATTTGTAGCCCTGCCAGCTTGGCTCGGTGCTGGACGATCGCCAAATAGGCCGTTTGATCCGGCGGCTCAAAGGTAAGGGTGAGGCCGAAGCGATCGCTAAAGGACAGCTTTTCTTGGACCGTATCCCAGCGGTGAATCTCGTCCGCATCCTGGGCGCGGGGCCGCTCCTCAAAATACTCCCGCACCAAATGGCGACGGTTAGAAGTAGCATAAACCACCACATTTTGAGGCCGAGCGACGATATTTCCCTCTAAAACCACCTTGAGAGCCTTAAAGGCTTCATCATCTTCCTCAAAGGACAGATCATCGACGAAAATAATAAATTTCTGCGGTAAGTCCCCCAGGCGATCGATCATCAGCGGCAAAGCGTGCAACTGGGCCTTGGTCACTTCCAACAACCGCAGCCCCCGCGCCCCATATTCCGACACCAACGCCTTAACCAAGGACGATTTACCCGCCCCGCGACTGCCATAGAGCAACACATTCAGGGCCGGTTGCCCCGCTAGCAAAAACTCCGTATTTTGGATTAATTGGGCCTTAGGCCCGTCATAGCCCACCAATTGCGACAGGCGCACTGGATCGGGACGGGCCACCCCCTGCCACTGCCCCGTTGCCCCCGCTTCAGCCCCACACCAGCGAAAGGCCCAAAACTGACCCCAGATGCCCACCCCTTGGCTGCGGTAGTGCTGGGCAAGGTCGCTGAGGTGCAGCCCCCAGTCGGAAGCGCTGCGGAGTTGCTCCCCCACGGGGGGCAAGGGCTGGGGGTCGTGCTGCCAGGGCAGGAGGGGACTGGGAAAGAGTTGGAGGCTGTGGCAGTGGGCGCTGAGGGCAGCGGGATCCCAACGGGCGATCGCCTGGAGGGTTTGCAAATCCTGGGCGGCGGCTTGGGTTAGGGCGGGGGGCAGTTGGGCAAGGTCTTGAACTTGGGCGGCGCGGCTCCAGGGGTTATCGGCCTGGAGAATTGCAGCAATGAGCCAGTCACCCCAGGATCGATCGATCGCGGCCAATTCCCGAAACCACTGGCCATAGAGCAGCCCGATCGCCGCTGGATCCGGATCGGTTAAGCACAGCGATCGGCCCAAATCCAACCAAAGCTGCCCCAAGGGCTGGTGCAGGATTTCGGCATAAACCAAGAGGCTGTGGGCTTGGAGCCAGGTCGATCGTAGGTCAAGGGGCATGGGTTGAGGGCTGAACAACGCTGAGCAGGGCTGGGTAGGGCGTAGCAGATTGGTCCCCATTATCGCGACTTTTGGACAAATTTGCGGCAAGGACTCCTGTCACAGAACTTTAAGCCTTTCCTTAGTTCTGGCTCCCCCGGCCCCCAACAATGCTAGGGTGACTGCGGGTTTGTGGGCCGTGTCCCCACCTGCCCCCACGCTAAAATCTGAAGATAAAAATCATAACTCTCGACAAAAACAATACTATAGTTGCCAAGGGGGATTGCGGTTTGCGCTCCTGGTGATTTTAACCTGTGATATGAGGAGGACAGGACAAATTGGAAAGCCATAAGGAAAGAATCCTAGTCGTCGATGATGAAGCCAGTATTCGGCGCATCTTAGAAACACGCCTCTCGATGATTGGCTACGATGTGGTCACTGCGGCTGATGGTGAGGAAGCCTTAGAAACTTTCCATCAAGCGGTGCCCGACTTGGTGGTGTTGGATGTGATGATGCCCAAGCTAGACGGCTATGGGGTTTGCCAAGAACTGCGCAAAGAGTCCGATGTGCCGATTATTATGCTGACGGCCTTGGGAGACGTGGCCGATCGGATCACGGGCTTGGAACTGGGGGCCGATGACTATGTGGTCAAGCCCTTCTCGCCCAAGGAGTTGGAGGCGCGGATTCGATCGGTGTTGCGCCGGGTTGAGAAAACCAGTACCTCTGGAATTCCTAGCTCTGGGGTGATTCAGGTCAATGCCCTGCGGATTGATACCAATAAGCGCCAGGTTTACAAGGGAGATGAGCGAATTCGGCTGACGGGGATGGAGTTTAGCTTGTTGGAACTGTTGGTGAGCCGATCGGGAGAGGCATTCTCGCGGGCGGAAATTCTCCAAGAAGTTTGGGGCTACACCCCAGAGCGCCATGTCGATACACGGGTGGTGGATGTCCATATTTCCCGCCTCCGGGCCAAATTAGAGGATGACCCCAGCAACCCAGAGCTAATCCTCACTGCACGGGGGACGGGCTACCTTTTCCAGCGGATTGTAGAACCCGGTGAGGAACGGTAAACCAGAGCCTCAGTCAACTTAGATAGACGATATTTGCAAACTCGTGCTAAGTCACGAAAAACCCAGAAAACTCCCCTGGGAGGGCCGATTTGCAATCGGCCTTCTTATTTCTTCCCTTCTACAAGCTAAGTCACGAAGCTAAGTCACGAAGCTAAGTCACGAAAACCCCCGAAAAACTCCCCTGGGAGGGCCGGTTTGCAATCGGCTGGTCTAATTTCCCCGCTTCACCGATTGGCAGAGCGGGAGGATTCTCTGAGGTGGATCAACATCCCCTAAAATTGACGATGGCAATTGCGATCGACCGGACAACCGTTGAGATCAACTGAGATCATGAGATCAACCGGGATCAACCGAGAGCGACCCCAAGCAACCATCACGATCGACTCAGCAACCCTCTAAAGTCAGCCGCTGCCATTACGGGGGATTGTGATCGATCGGAAAACCTCAACAACCGCAACTAGGACAGTTCGAGTTGTTGCACTGGGACAAAGCATGATCGGGGCAAAGCATGGCGGCTCCGTCAGCGGGTTCTAACTTTGGTTCTGGGAACTGTGGCTTTTAGGCTTGGGACTGGCCTTAGCTGTGGTGCTATTGCGTAAATCCCACGCCTGTTGTAGCAACTTAGACCACTGGCGTTGAACCTGGGAAACCGTACAGCCCAGCGCCTGGGAAATTGCCGTATCAGTACAGCTCTGCTGCTTTAACTGTAGCAGGGCAATTTGCTGCACACTGAGGTTTTTCCGGAAGATATCCCACTCTTGCGGCAATAGCCCCAAATTATTATCCAAGTCAGCCTCTAGCCACTCATGGACCAACTGCCAACGGTGGGACAGAGCAAAGCGGATGAGGTGATACTTAAAGCGCTGTTGCAAATAATCGCGCTGGCGGGGGGTGAGGTCCAAAATGCGCTCAATTTCCTGGGTAGGCAAGTCCTGAAGCCGCAGGGTGAAATAGTCGGCGCAATCCTTCTGTTGCCGCTCTTCTAGATATTCCAGCAGCTCTTGGATCACCTTTTTGCGCAGGGTATCGCCGCTTTGCTCCCGTTCTTGGGCCACCATCTGCTCTCGGACCTGGTGGAGCGGCACACTGACCCGCACATCATCTTCGGGCATACTCCCCTCGGCAGCTTGCTCAATATCCACCAAGGTTTCCTGGGGCTGCTGTTGGGAAAAGGTCTGTGCCCGCAGAATAATAAGCTGCTGGCTGCGGCGACGGGGCAGCACAATGCGGCGCTTAGCATAGCGCTCACTAAAGGCCATATATTCGGACAGTTCCAGCAGCGTCCGAGGCTGGTACGTGGCGGGCAGTTGGTTTTCTCGTCGCAGGGCGTTGAGGGTTTCGATATAAAAGCCCTGGAGGAAGTCCTCAATGAGGGTAAGGCGGGCCTGGTAACTGGCGGGGACGCTGGCGCGGCTGATGTAGCGATAGATAACCGCGCTGAGGGTGCTGTGGAGTTCAATGCGGCCTTGGCGGGAACCGAGACGGTAGTATTTTAGACATTGGTTCAAGCGATGCCGCGCCAAGCTAATCGCCCAGGCTTCTATTTCGCCGGAGTTCTGGATGCGCTGGCTCTCGGTACAAATGCGATCGACTTCCATGGCAAGCCGCTGGGCCACCGATCGGCAGTGGGTTTCGGACGCAGTTGTTAACCGTTGTAGTTCTTGGTATAGCAGGTCAAAGGTGGTTTCCACGATCGGCATCCCTGATGAGTATTATCCTGTCCTTAGGGAAATTCCCCGGTTTGCCCGGTGTTGGCCTGCAAGACTGCCACAGACAAGAGCACACTGCATCAATCTGCATGAACCTGCCTGGATCTGCGAGGGTTGCCACTGAGGAGGAGAAGGGTGATCTTTTGAGGAGTGATCCGGTGGATAGATGCAGGGAGGGGCTGAACCCAAAAGGGGGTCCAGGTTGCTGGACAAGGGGAAGATTACCTCGGACACTGGGAGGCAAACCCCACAGTGACGCGATCGAAGGATCCCATTCGCCCTTTGCCCAACGCTGAGTTACAGGGGGATTCCCCTGAATTGGAATGTTCTCGAACCCTTAGGAGACTGTCACAACGGTGAAGATGAACTTAGAAGCTCAACTCCAAGCCTTGGTGGATCAAGCACCCCAGGATGGCCAAACCCCTGATTTGATTCAAGCCATTGGGCCAGGACTACTGGAGCTGGCTCAACAACTGCGCCACACCCACTATTTCGCGCTCCAAAGCCGAGGGGCACAGTGGGTGACCACTATTCTAAGCAATCGCAATCAACCGGATCAGGAAAAAACGGTGGTTTACGCCTATGCAACCCCCGAAGATGCCCAGAGGGCAATTCCTGGGGAACAGCGCCTAGAAGTCCAGGTGATCGGCTTGCCGGTTATCCATTTGTTATTTCAGTTGATTGCCCTGGAGCCGGTGGAAAGTCTGCTGGTGTTTGAGGAGGCGGGCGATCTGTCCCAGGCGCTGGAAATTACCCGATCGGAGCTGCAAACCTTAGTCAAAACCCATCTCCAGATTTACAAACGCCGGATGCCCAAGCCTACCCCTCCCTACCCCCCCAACCTCGCCTAGGGTCACCTGGTACCGTTGCCAACCTGATACCGCAAGCCCTAGCTGAGAAAATCAGGGATAGGCCGTAAAAAAGAGCAAAATAAAATGGATAGACTGTCTTGAGCCTATCCAAGTCTGTGACAACCCGTGGGTTGTGTGACACCCGTGAATTTTGCATTGCGTCTGGCTGTTTAAGCCCTATGGCTCCCCGCTGGGGGCCAAACTGGGGCAACCACGGGAGGATTGCCCCTTAAATCTTGCGTGACTTACAGACCGAGGCTATTGCCCCGACGATATTGCAGGTAAGCGGCCATAAACAGACCCGCCAGGGTGATCGGGATTAATCCCAGCACAATTCCACACAGTAAAGGCTCAATCATCGTCGCCAAACTCCTT
The DNA here is from genome assembly GCA_049452395.1 of Prochlorothrix sp. GTDB lineage: Bacteria > Cyanobacteriota > Cyanobacteriia > Prochlorotrichales > Prochlorotrichaceae > Prochlorothrix. The sequence goes on from JBMTWK010000070.1 coordinate 6,531, forward strand.
TTAGATATCGACGGGGTATATCAAAATGACCAAAAATAGCTTGATCAAAAACAGCTTCTTGCCGATCGCCGCAGGACCACAGCGGGCATAAAAAGCGCAGGATGCTCCTACTGTACCAAAAATTGCCCATCCCGTCGCCTACACCCCCCTGACCCCTGCCCGGATCCGGGGTCTTGCCCGCCGTCCTACGTCAAGAAACCGAGATAGAGACTCCCGTTTCAAGCGTCAGCGCTCCGAACTTTCGGTTTACAATCGAGTGTTGCTAACCACAACATTGAACGAGTGCACCATGGTGGAGTTGACCCCAAACTCAAGCTACAGTCTGACAATTCGCTTTCAAGGCCCCAATCGTGCTGGAATGCTGGCCAGTGTAACCCAGGCCATTGCCAAGGCAGGGGGCAGTCTGGGGCAGATTAATTTAGTCGAACAAACCCGCCAGGTCTCCATTCGGGAAATTACCGTGGATGCCTCCAGCTCGGAACATGCGGAAACCCTAACCCAGGTGGTGCAGTCCCTGCCCGACATTAAGGTGCTGAAGGTCTACGATCGCACTTTCCAACTCCATGAAGGCGGCAAAATCCATGTGGAACCCAAGATTCCCATGCAGCACCAGTCCGACTTGGCCATGGCCTATACCCCTGGGGTGGGCCGGATTTGCAACGCGATCGCCAAAAACCCCGAAGACGTGTATCGCCTCACCGTCAAGGGCAATATGGTGGCGATCGTCACCGACGGAAGCGCCGTTTTAGGGCTGGGGAACCTTGGCCCCGAAGCCGCTTTGCCCGTCATGGAAGGGAAAGCCATGCTCTTTAAGGGCTTTGCGGGGGTGGATGCCTTCCCCATTTGCCTTGCCACCCAGAATGTCGATGAAATCGTCGCCACAGTCAAACATCTGGCTCCCGTTTTTGGGGGCGTTAACCTAGAGGACATCGCCGCCCCCCGCTGCTTTGAAATTGAAGCCCGTCTGCGCAAAGAGCTAGATATCCCCGTTTTCCACGACGACCAACACGGCACCGCGATCGTCACCCTCGCTGCCCTGCGCAACGCCCTGCGTGTGGTCAAAAAGCAAATGGACTCTGTGCGCATTGTCATCAACGGAGCCGGAGCGGCGGGCCTCGCCATTGCCCAACTCCTGAAGCGGGCCGGAGCGACCCAAATCCTGATCTGCGACTCGCGGGGCATTGTGTCCACCAGCCGCACCGATCTCAATTCCCAGAAACAAATGTGGGCGGTGGCCGAGACGGGGAACTTGGCGGATGCGGTGCGGGGTGCGGATATTTTCCTGGGGGTGAGTGCTCCGGGTGTTCTTAGCCGCGAGATGGTGTTGGCCATGGCTAAGGATTCGATCGTCTTTGCGATGGCGAATCCCATCCCCGAAATTCAGCCGGAACTGATCTTTAATGATGTTGCTGTGATTGCGACGGGCCGCAGCGACTATCCCAACCAAATCAACAATGTTTTGGCGTTTCCGGGTCTTTTCCGGGGTGCCTTGGACTGTCGGGCGCGGGAGATGACGATGACGATGTATTTGGAGGCCGCAGACGCGATCGCGTCCCTAGTCAGCTCTAAGGATCTCAACCGGGAGCATATTATCCCCTCGGTCTTTGATGAGCGGGTTGCCCCTGCGGTTGCCTCTGCGGTCCAAAAAGCAGCCCGCATGGACGGCGTTGCGTCTTACTAGGTCACTGGCAACACTCTAGCAATATCCCCCTCGCTCTCCCGTTTTTAGGCTCAGCAAGAGGGGGTTTTCTTTTGGTTACTTCTTGGCGGCACGATCGACGGCAGTGGGATCAGTTGGCGAGTACGATCGAGCCAGAGGCAGATGTAGGATTGAAGCAGCGGATAAACTGGCCAAAGGCGAGAATAGCCAAGGTTAGGTATCAAGCTGTTTTTGAACAGGTTTGGGGATTAGGACTTGATAGCTCACCCTTGCTCAGCCTCATAAACTTCCAGGGTGATATAGTTCCCGGCTTGGTAGGCGGCTTGGGCTGCTGCAATTTGGTTAACTTCTGCGGGGCTGAGCAGGTCGTCTTCGTAGCGGGCTTTGAGAAAGAGGAGAAAATCCAAAACTTCTGTCAGCAGGCTATCGGGAATTTGCTCCATTTCCTGGAGGAGTTGTTCTTTTGGGGTCATGGATGGGGGGGGGAAGGCGGACTCCCGTCATTATGGCAGGAAAAGTGAGAGGGCTGAGGTGGGGAGTGTGGCTATAATGGGGCTGAGAAGGTGATTGAGGGTAAAGGTGTGGCCGATCGACCCAGTAATGAGCAAATTAACCAAAATAGTACGGCTTATCAGGCGAACCAGACCCAGGGGCCAGTAATCCAGGGATCCAATAATACGGTCAATATCAACTACGGGGTAGAGCCGCCGCAGAATTTGCAGCAGGGGGCACCGTTTCGGGTGAGCGGGGGCGGTAGTGGTGTGTTTGTGGGGCGGGGGGAGGAGTTGGCGCGGTTGCGGCGGCTGTTGGGGGAACCGGGGGCGGTGGCCATTGCAGCGGCGGGGTTGGGCGGTGTGGGCAAGACGGCGTTGGCGCGGGAGTATGTGCGGCGCTACCGGGAGGACTATCCGGCGGGGATTGGTGGATTGCGCCGGGGGACCGGGCCGGGAGTTTGGTGACGGAGGCGGCAATTTTGGGCTGGGGAGAGCCGCCGGAGAGTTTTCAGACGGATGTGCAGCGGGTGCAGTGGGTCTATCAGCAGTGGCTGGCGCGGTTTCCGGAGGGGGAGCGGTTGCTGATTTGGGATGATGGCGAAAAGTTTCAGGAAATTCGACCTTTTTTGCCGACAGCTTCCCGCTTTCAGGTGCTGCTAACTACTCGTGAGCGGTGGGAAGATGAGGATTTACAACGGCTCGATCTAGAGATTTTGCCTCCGTTACAAGCCTATGAGTTGCTCTATCGTGGGGTTCATCTCCGCGCAACGGATCCCGATTGGGTCGATCCTCGCGTTCTCAAGGAGCCATTAGCCCTGGAAGCTTTGGCAGAGTGGCTGGGCTATTTGCCCTTGGGCTTAAAGTTGGTGGCAAGTTTTCTCCGTATTGAGCCGGATTTGAGTGTTGCAGAATTACAGAGCCGCCTCCAGCAGGAACGGCTGGAGAATGAAGCATTAACGCCTGTTCAAGCGGCCTTTGAGCTGAGTTGGGCCAAGCTCCAATCTGGGGAGCAGCAGTTACTGGGTTTACTCTCTCTCTTTGCCCAAGCTCCGATTCCTTGGACGTTAGTGGCAGATAGTGTGGAGCAGTGCCGGGTACCCAGGCAGCGGCGGCGCTGGTGGATGCGATGGCGGGGGGCATTGTCGGAACCAGAGCAGTGGTGTTTGTTGCTGGAGGCGAGGGCGCTGGAACAGGCGCGGCGGCAGTTGGGGCAGCTAAGTCTATTGGATCGGGTGGCTCCAGAGACCTACGGTCTCCATGCCATGGTGCGGGAGTTTGGGCGGGGGAAGCTGGGGACGGAACTGGCGGCGCAGGGGGATGATTTACGGCGAGGGG
>JBMTWK010000071.1:0-9977 GCA_049452395.1 Prochlorothrix sp.
GCAGGGCGATCAAGGCTGAGTAGCGCGTGTTCGTCAGCCCCACTCCCCCCGGTCCCCCTTCGACACGCTCAGGACATCGCCTCTTCCAGCACGGGTGAGGAGGGGGAAGAACGACAGAATCAGGATCTTAGCCCCTCTCTGTTCCCTGAGCGAAGTTGAAGGGGGGAGAGGGGTTGGGGTGAGGAGCAACAGAGCATCTGTCGAACTCATGTTAGTTTCAGTTCAGAAAATCGAGAGAGGTACAGAAATGACAGGCAGCCCAATGGTCAGGGCCAACTTCCTGGAGGGAGGGCATTTCCGTGGAGCAGCGATCGACCCCTTGGGGACAGCGCCCATAGAGGCGGCACACCTGGGGGTTGGGGTTAATGGGGCTACGGGGTTCTCCGGTGAGGGGGATGGGGTGGGGCTTTGCTTCAAAGCTGGGAATAGCGGAAAGGAGCGCAGCCGTGTAGGGATGGCGAGGGGATGCGAAAATTGACTCCACCGGTCCTGTTTCTACGATTTTCCCGAGATACATCACCAAAACCCGATCGCAGAGTAATCGCACCACATTTAAATCATGGGACACAAACAGATAGCTCATGCCTAGTTTCTGGCGCAGATCGGCGAGTAGTCGTAGAATCACCGCCTGGACGGACACATCTAGGGCAGACGTGGGTTCATCCAAGATCAGCAAGGCAGGATGGAGAGCTAGGGCACGGGCAATGCCAACGCGGGCTTTTTGGCCCCCAGAGAGCTGGTGAGGATAGCGATCGAGGAGATTTTCAGGTAATCCAACTAAATTCGCCAATTCTTGCGCTCGTTCCCGGAGCAGGGCCGGATGGCGCTCCCCACCGAGACGTTTAATCGGCTCGACCATGGTGTCGTAGGCCGTGAAGCGGGGATTGAGGCTATCCGTGGCATCCTGGAAAACCATTTGAATTTTGGCCCGCAGGGGGTGGCGCGGAAACTCGGCCAAGGGAATTTGGGTGAGGGACTGGCCCGCAAAGCGAATGTCCCCGGCAGTGGGGTCTAGTAACCGTGTAATCAAACGAATGAGCGTGGATTTACCACAACCGGACTCTCCCACTAAACCGACGCTTTCCCCTGCCTGGAGACTAAAGGAAACTTGATCTACCGCATGGAGATGCTGACGTTCAATAGGGAAGTATTTATGCAGGTTTTCGACCTGGAGTAGGGCAGGTGCAAACTCAGGAGGCGGGTTCATGGTTGGGTAAGGCAGCGAGGGAGGACTCAAGGGGTTTCCAGCAGGCCACCTGGTGATCGGGGCCGAGGGTTTGGTGGACTAGGGGTGCTTGATCACAGAGGCCCGGTTCATAGCGATCGCAGCGGCCCTGAAAGCGACAGGGAGGTAAATCCTTAGCCCGTAAATCGGGTAAAGATCCTGGAATAGGCTCTAGATCAAGGAGTTTTTTATGGGGTTCAGGGGTTGCGGCGATCAGTTGGCGAGTGTAGGGATGACCTGGGGTTTGGAAAAGGGTGTGGGTGGGGGCTTCCTCCACGGTGTGTCCCGCATGCATCACCAAAATGCGATCGCAGTACTCCGAAGCCAGGGCTAGATCATGGGTAATCAGGATCAAGGCCATGGACTGGGCCTGGGTGAGATCTCGAATCAGGTTGAGAATGGTAGTCTGGGTTGTGACATCCAACCCAGTGGTTGGTTCATCCGCAATCAGCAGCCTGGGGGAGCAAGCAAGGGCTAGGGCAATCATAATGCGCTGACAGAGTCCCCCTGACAGTTCATAGGGATAGGCATGGTAACGGCGCTCCGGATCGGGAATCCGAACTTGGGACAGCAGGTCCAAAACCCTCTCCTGAATTTGGGACCGAGAGAGATCCGTGTGGTACCGTAAAACATCGCGAATTTGCTTACCCACTTGGCGAATTGGGTTGAGGGCGGTGCGAGGATTCTGGAAAATTATGGATAGCTCTTTCCCTCGCAGTTTGCGTAGGGAGGACTCTGGTTCTTGCAGTAAGTCCACCGATCGTGCCCCCATCTGGAACTGGGCGCGGCCCTGGGTAATTTGGCCACTGGCTTCCAGGACTCGCATCAAGGCAAAGGCCGTAACTGACTTACCGGACCCACTTTCCCCAACAATACCCAGGGTTTCCCCCGCGTCCAGGGCAAAGCTGACCCGATCAAGGGCTTGCACCTGGCCCGATCGGGTCCGGAATTCAACACAGAGATTTTCAACGGTCAGCAGGGACATGGGAACTCCAGACTCCTATAGAAGCAAGGGCAGTCGATTTAGGTACGCATTCTGGGATCAATCAGGTCTCGCAGGCCATCGCCTAGTAAATTGAAGCAAAACACGGCAAACATCAGGACGGCCCCCGGAAAGAGGGCGAGCCACCACTCCCCAGACACAATGTAAGTGGCTCCCTCCGCCACCATAATTCCCCATTCCGCTGTGGGAGGCTGAACTCCCAGGCCGATGAATGATAAACCCGCCGCATTCAGAATGGCCCAGCCCATATTGAGGGAAATATGAACCATCATCACCGGTAGGACATTGGGAAAAAGATGGCGGGCCATGATCCGCCAGTTGGCGTTCCCCGTCAGGCGGGCCGCTTCCACAAACCCGGCGTTGCGTTTTACCATGACCTCCGATCGCACCACCCGCGTATAGAGGGGCAGGTTAATGATGGCGGTGGCGTAGATAATGTTGGTGACCGTATTGCCCAGGGCAGCCACTAGCCCCATGGCCAGGACAAACAAGGGAAAGGCCATTAAGGTGTCAATCACACGAGAAATTACCCGATCGACCCACCCCCCCCAATATCCCGCCCAGGTGCCCAAAAGACTGCCCAGGGCAAAGGATAGGGCCACAGCAATCACCGAAATGCCCAAATCCAGCCGAGTCGCCACTAAAACCCGGCTAAGGATATCCCGACCCAGTTGATCGGTCCCAAACCAATGGGATCCAGACGGGCCTTGGAGGGCACTGGCAGAGTCACTGGCGAGGGGATCGTAGGGGGCCAGGACTGGACCTCCCAGGGCCACAATCACCAGGATCAGGAAAAAGCCAAAGGCAACGAAAGTGAGCAAATTATGGCGAACTAGGTAGCAAAAATGGCTGAAGGATGAATTTTGAGCCATGGCGGTTACAGAGGGGCTAAGGCGATCGGAATTTCAGCAGGTCTAATCAAACTAACTACCCATGCGCGATCGAGGATCGATGAGGAGATAGAGTAAATCAATGCCTAAATTAAGCAAAACGTAGAGGAGAGCCATGGTCAGAATAAACCCCTGGATTGGGGCATAATCCGAAGTCACTAGGGCTTCCACCGCATAGGATCCGATTCCCGGCCATGCAAACACCTTCTCCACCAAAATGTTGGCTCCCAACAGGAAGGAAAAAACGACCCCCAAGGTCGTAACTACGGGTAAGAGGGCGTTACGGAAGGCATAGTTAAATAAAATCCGGGTACGGGGCAGGCCACTGGCGCGGGCTGTGCGAATAAAGTCGCTAGAGAGGATGCCGAGCATGGAAGCGCGGGTGACACGGGCCAAGGGAGCGAGGGCAAACAGCCCCAAGGTGACAGCGGGCAAAAATAACTGGGCCGCAGCAGCTTGGAACAGAGACCAATCTCCCTGTAGGGCACTATCTACCAGATAAAACCCTGTAACGGCTTGAGGAGGACTCTGGAGGAGACTGAGTCGCCCTAGGGGAGCCGGAACCCACCCTAGGCGGTAATAGAGGACGTAAACCAGGAGTAGCCCTGTAAAAAAGGTCGGGAGAGAGACCCCTGCGGTGGCCAAAATCCTGACCCCATGATCGACCCAGGAGTTGGGGAGGGTCGCGGCTACAATGCCCAAGGGAATCCCGATGGCCAAGGCCAAGGCCAAGGCCGCAAAGGTGAGTTCCAGAGAGGCTGGCAGCCGGGTCGTCAGGTCATAGACCACGGTTTGTCCGGTGGTGAGGGAACTCCCCAAATCCCCCCGTACCAAGTCCCCTAGGTAGATCAGAAACTGTTCTGGTAAGGAGCGATCGAGGCCCAAGCTTTCTCGCACCTGGGCAATGGCCTCCGTCGTAGCGGCTGGCCCTGCAAAAAAAGCAGCGGGATCGCCAGGAAGGGCACGAGTTAGCAGGAAAGTTACCAGAATCACGCCTATGATACTGGGGATAGCACTCAGCAGGCGCTGACCAATTATTTTCCAGAGGGGACTGCGGATCATGGCTTAACTTTTGGTTAATTGGCGGAAATCAAGTTGGCGATGGAACCAGTACTGATAGCCTTGGATATTGGGTTGCAGGGCTACAGCCAGGGTGGGCTGCACCAAGGGCACCCGGGGAACCTCTTGCCAAGCTAGGTCAATGAAGGACTTCACGCTCTCTTCATAGATGGGATCTCCGGGCTTAGACTTCAAAGCTGCTTCGATATAACCATCCATGGTGGGATTTTTGTAGGATCCACCGTTAAAGGTCGCGTCCTGGCCATGGTAGGCGTAGAAAAAGAAATAATCGGGGTAATTGAGCCAGCCGCCGAAGTCATTCATAATGATGGGACGGCTTTTTTCCACCAGGACCGATCGGAAGTTGGCATCGGGGACTTTTTCGATCTCCGCCATGATGCCAATTTTGGCTAGAGCCTCCTGAATCAGAACCACCGTCGGCTCAGCCCACTCCTTAGTGCCCATATTAAAGGCGATCGTCGTTTTAAAGCCTTGGGGATAGGGAGACTCTGCTAACAGTTGCTTTGCTTTTTCTAGGTCCGTTGTATAGGGGGAAGCCTGGGGCCATGCAATGGAGTCCGGTTTAGCCTGGGGGCTTCCATAGAGAGGAATGGCCTTTCCGTAGAAAGCAGTGCTCAAAATGGCTTCATAGGGAATGGCATAGGCGATCGCTTGGCGAACCTTGACGTTACCCAGGGGATTTTCCTGGCCTTTGAGCTGGGGGTTGGAGTGGATATCCATGGAATAGAGGCAGTTCTCGATCGGGGTCGAAACCACCGTAAACTTACCATTTTCGCCCAGTTCCTTCTCGTCTTTTTCGGAAAGGCTAAAATTAACATCAATGTCGCCTTTTTCTAGTAAAGCGCGGCGGTTTCCAGCTTCAGGAACACTGAGCAGGGTTACGGTTGCGATTTGGGGCAAGGGTCCTGATTTCCATTGATCAAAGCGGGTTAGGGTGAGCCGTTCATTGGGCTTGAACTCCCCTAGCTGGTAGGCTCCCCCCCCGGCATCATTGTTATTGAGCCACTCCGTGCCCCAGGGATCGTCCTGGGTGAGGTGAGGTTTCACCAACTCTGCATTGATCACAATGGGAATAGGCACAGCTAGGTCGATCATGGTCAACTTATCGGGGCGGAGGAACTTAACCTTAAAGGTTTTCTCATCCACGGCCTCAAACTGATCGGGGCTTTCCAGGGCACCCGCTTTCATCTGGAAGGTGGGAAAGCCCCCGATCGAAACAGCGCGATCGAAAGACCATTTTACATCCTGGGCTGTGACGGGTTTGCCATCGTGGAAGGTGGTATCCCGGAGTTTAAACGTGACAGACAGGCCATCGGGGGCAATTTCCCAGCTTTCTGCTAACTCCGGCTCTAAAACCGTGTAGTCATAGGAAAGGGAGCCATCGGGCAGTTGCTTTTTACCAAAGGTCATGAGGCGATCGTAGAGCACCCAGGACACCCCATAGGCAGGGCGATTGGTCCCAACTCGATGCAAGTCCAAGCTATTCGGAAAGCCTCCTCCATGGACCATGGTCAAGGTGCTACTGGCTTGATTTCCCCCAGATCCGCTGCTTTCAGCTTGGGGACTGGGTGCAGAAGCACTGTCGGGGCTTGATCCCCCACAAGCCTTGAGAGTTTGGGCCAGGGTCAAACCCGTCATTAAACCCAGCCCATTTTTAATTAAGCGTCGGCGTTTCATAGGTTTTAGCAATGGATAGCACGGCAAGGATGGGAGACTTTCCTGCTTCTATCTCCCTGCTTGTCCAGTCCTTGCCTCGGCCCAGGAATCGGGGTGCAGGCAAAGCCATTAACTGTAACTTTTGCTACAATTTAGCAGCCATTACCAACCGATTGGGTGGGGGCTTAGCAGGGATTACAGGATCTCATCCTTCCTAAGCAAAGTAGGGGATTGACCTGGTAATTTTGGGGGAGAAATCGGGGAGAAATCGGGGAGATCAATCGATTGTTAAACTTACATGATAAAGTCTATTGTTCCTGACTTTTTCCAGACCCTAATTGAGCCTGACAATAGGCTCGCCAGCCCCCAAATTCCGTGATTTCTCGCTGTCCTTTGCAAAGAATCGGTTCTCCTAAAACCCCGAGGACCGTTTCCCCTGTACTTAAATGAACCTTGCCAATACATAGACCTGGGGGTTCTTGTTCTAAGACTTGAATCAACCCTGCGGGGGGAACGGCCCACACTTCTAGGGCAATGGCTGCGCCCCCTTCTTGAACCCGAATCATGGCAGGATGAACATCTTGAATGGACCAGAGGCGATAGGTCGGGGTTGTGGTAGTTTCGTAGAGGAATGATGCGTTGACTGCGATCAGATTTTGATTCAGTGCTAAACCGCGCATTAAGGTTCCGTTCACTGCTAATTTCAGCATGGCGAGGGGTTTCAGTAAAAATTACAAGTCGTGATTCAGCGGGAATCCTAGCAGTAATGAGGTCATCTTGTGCGACGGTTGTCTGCTTCTCCCTATCCCCTGAGTAAACGGATCGCCCTAGGGACAGGGGTAGCGTTAACCCTAATGGCCATGGCCTGGGCTGCTCGCTGGGATCATCTGGGTCGTGAGTACGAATTGCGCCGCCAGTCGCGTAATTTAACCACCGCTTTGGAACGGACGACCAATCGCTACGGGGATCTATTGCTATCTCTCCGTGATTTGCACAGTGCCATTCCGGGGCCAGTGAGTGCTGAGACCTTTCAGAAGTTTGTGCAGCGATCGATCCAGACCTACCCTGGGATTCAGGCCCTAGAATGGACTCCCCTGGTCCTCGATCGCGATCGCCAGACCTATGAACAAACCTTCAGACAGTCTGCGCCGGATCCAAACTTTGCCATCACTGAGCGTGATTCCCAGGGCAAGCTGATTCCAGCCAAACGTCGTCCTTTTTACGTGCCAGTGACCTATCTAGAACCCCTGCAATACAATGAGATTGCCCTGGGCTACGATTTAGCGTCCGATCCAACACGCTTTGCGGCTTTGAAAGAGGCGTTTAACACGGGTTTACCGACTGCTACGGGGCGAATTCAGTTGGTTCAGGAAACCAAAACCTCCCAATACAGCTTTTTGCTCTTTGTTCCTGTGAATCCCAGTTCCCCAGATTCTGAATGGAGACCAGGGGGATCCGCCGCCAAGGGAACCAGGGCAGCGCCGGGGAGAGTTGAGATCGCTGATCCCCTGGCAGGCCATCCCACCGGGACTGAGGCCCGATCCTTCCCTCCCCTAGCACAGCCTTCCGAACTTCAGGCTTCCGAACTTCAGGGCTATTGGGTTGGGGTCTTTCGGATTGCGGATGTAGTGGAAGCAGCCTTGCAAGGCTTAAACCATAATTTAAGCTTTTATATTCTCGACAAAACAGCACCCGTGGCTGAGCAAATGTTGGGTTTTTATGACCAGAACCAAAAAAAACTAACAATCCCTACCTTTGAAACTGCTGAACTCTCTTCAAATCTATCCCTGGTATGTTCTCCAGCCCATGAATGCCAACAGTCTCTCCAGGTTGGTCAACGCACTTGGCAGCTTGTCTTTGTCCCCCAGTCTTCTGCTGGGTTGCCCTGGAGTGTGGGGGCTGTGGGGGCGATCGGGGCTTTGATTACTTATATTTTGTGGGTTTTCCTGTCCCAGTGGCAAAAAGAACTGGATCGAACCCGTGAAATGAGTGATCTGAAGCTGAAGCTCTTTTCCATGGCTTCCCATGAACTCCGGACTCCCCTCAGCATCATTACCCTGTCCAGCCAATTCCTACTGCTCCAGGGCCATGACCTCACTCCCCCAGAGCAAAGACGACGCATTGAGCGCATCCAGGACTCAGCCCAGCGCCTCGGCCAGTTAGTCAATGATTTACTGACCTTAGCCAGGGCTGAAGCTGGAAAACTAGAGGTCGATCGGGCGATCGTCGATATTAAGTTACTCCTGGAACGCATTGTGGAATCCATCCCCCTTAAGCCAGGACAACTGATTAAAGTCGATGGGCTGGAAGAAACAAGCCTTGTTTATATTGATGCTAAAATTTTGACTTCAATTCTCACGAATTTAATGGCTAATGCTTCTAAGTACTCCCCCGAAGGGGGTCTGATTCAGATCATCCTGTCTCAGAGGGATCAAGTCCTTTGTATCTGCATTCAGGATCAGGGCATTGGCATTCCTGTTCTGGAACAAGACCGAGTTTTGGAAGCATTTTACCGAGCCAGTAATACGGGTAAAATTCCCGGTACAGGCTTGGGTTTAGCCGTGGTTAAGACCTGTGTGGATTATCTTGAGGGTAGCCTAGAAATTCAGACAAATATGGGTGAGGGAACCTGTATTACGGTTAAAATTCCCTGCCTAGAGTGATCTGCAAGTAATCCTAAGCATGACTCCAGGTTGTCTTATCGAAGTGTCCTAGCTTAAATTTTCTTAAGCCGGTAACCGACCCCATGGACGGTTTGGATGAAATCCTTGGGCGCACCCGCTTGGGTGAGTTTGGCCCGCAGGGCTTTGAGGTGGGACTTAACCCCTTCCTCTCCTGGCCATTGGTTAAATTCCCAAACCGTTTCTAAAATGAACTGACGACTGAGCACCCGGCGGCCCTGGTTCATCAGCAGTTCCAAAATGGCAAATTCCTTGGGAGTTAGACGAATTTCCGTGTTTTGATAGCGAACTTCGTAGGTGAGGGGGTTCAAGGACAACGGCCCCCAGCTTAAGGTTCCAGCCTTGGACCCTGGATTACGCCGGAGTAGCGCTCGAATTTGGGCACTCAGCTCATCCCAACTGAATGGCTTCACCATATAGGCATCTGCCCCCACATCCAGCCCTCGAACCTTATCTTGGCTAGTATCCCGCGCCGTTAGCATTAAAATTGGGCAGGTATACTGGCTCAGTCGCAGGCGCTTACAGAGGCTTAGGCCATCCAGTTCTGGTAGGTTGAGATCCAGGAGAAGTAAGTCATAGGGTCGGGCATTGATTTGTTGCCATGCGGTCTCCCCGTCGTGGGCTTGGTCCACCTGGTAGTTTTGGGACATTAACAGTTCCGCCAGGGATTCGGCCAGGGCACGATCGTCTTCAATCACTAAAATATGCATAGTGCGAGTCCCCTCCCTAGGGCCTAAACTAATTTCCTCAATCTCAATTTTCAGGCTATGGCAACAGAGAGTGGGAATAATCTGCAAAAATTTTTACCTCTCCATCCACGATCGCCGTATGACAAGAAGCCAGGGCCGGGGGAAGCCCGCCGCGCCAAGCACCGTTTCCCTTCCGTCCAACGACTCGCCAAATCTCGACCCAAGGCAGCCTCGTTCTTCCCTTGGCTGACCCTGAAACTACCAAGTGACTCCCTCGGCAACTTTGACCTGCTTAAACCCAAACAGTCAAAGCTCCAGTTACTCCTTTGACAGCCTCTGCGTAAGTCCTGCTTGTTTTGGCTTAATTCCGATCGAATGTAAAACTTAATATAAAACTATATTCCTATTAGGTAGAATAAAGTCATTCTGACAGGGAGACCTGAGCTATGACCTACCGCGAAGAAATGCAGCGTATTAAACGGCAAACTGCCCAGTTAAGCCGTGCCTTACCGGATTTTATGCAGGCGTTTTATGCTCTGAGCAAGCAATCTTCCGTTGAGGGTGCATTGGATACTAAAACCAAGGAATTAATTGCCTTGGCGATCGGGGTCAGTCAACACTGTGATGGTTGTATTGCTTTCCACACCCAATCGGCGCTTCAGGCGGGGGCAACCCGTGAAGAGATTTTGGAAGCGCTGAGTGTGACGGTCTTTATGGGCGGGGGTCCGGCTTTGATGTCGGCGACCCATGCCA
>JBMTWK010000072.1:0-9864 GCA_049452395.1 Prochlorothrix sp.
GTGAGCATTGGTGAGCATTGGTGAGCATTGGTGAGCATTGGTGAGCATTGGTGAGCATTGGTGAGTATTGGTGAGTATTGGTGAACATCATTCTTTTGCCTCTGTGGGGTGTGCGGCGCTAGCCTCGAATGACGGTGATGGCTTTGCCGCTGGGGGTGGTGGCCGTTTCAGTGGTCGTGCGATCGCTGAGGGGCGGCAAATTCTCGCGGCGATCGAAAATCACCAACCAGCCCGTCTCTAGTCCCAATCCCGCCAAATACCGCTCTAACTGAACCAAACCTTCCTCTAGGGGATCTTTTTGCCCCGATCGCCAGACTTTCAGTTCCATAGCCAAGGTTACAGCACCGTAGCGCAAACAGAGATCCATACGCCCGGAGCCGATCGCATACTCCCGCTCCAACGTTCCCCCACCATTGACCACTCGGTGTAAAAAAGCCATGAGGACCAAATGGGGCGCAATTTCAGGGTAGGGGGTACTGCGGAAGAGGGGTTCACCGTGCTGTCGCCAAAAGGCGAGGAAAGAAGCCAGCAGTTGGGTTGTGTCCAGTTCGCCGCTGTCCGTCAGCCATACTGGTGTAATCTGACCCAGGGAAACCGCCGTTGTACGACAGAGAACGCGGGGGAAGACCTCTTGATAGATGGGATTGGCAATAATCACGCCTTGGTGCCCCGCATCCCGGCACAGGCCCAGATCAAAGACATAGCGCAGATCATCATCGGGAATATTACCCACTTCCTGCCCCGCCAGCATTGGCTCGATAATCGACCGCACTCGCTCTTCCCGAAGGCGTTCCGCAAGGCTGTCCAGGTGCGTGTCTTGGCGCTGGATCAGGATTTCCTTGGCTTGGTTGATGGTTTCTACTTCGATCGGGGTGGCAAAGTCAGGGGCTAGAACTTCCGTGGCTTGGCGGGCGATCGCATTCACCAACCAGGGTTGACCATTGGTGAGATAGTAGACCCGATCGATCGCCGCTGGGGTGAAAACTTGGCCTTTTGCGTCGGTATGCTGCTGGTACAGCGCTTGAACTTCAGCTTTGGTGAAATTGCTCAGGGTAAAGGAGTCAGCCTTGATATTAAAGGGGCTAGCGGTGTGGAGTCGATCGCTGCCGCCTGCGGCCAGTTTGTAGTCCCGCACATCCCGCATTCCAATCAGGCCCAGGGATTGGGGAAAGCCTTGGGGGCGGCGGGGATAGCCCGATCGCAGTTGGCGCAGAATCGAGATCAAGGTATCACCACTTAAGGAGTCAATTTCGTCTAAAAAAACGACTAAAGGGCGGGGAGAAACCTGGGACCACGTACTTAGGGCCGTAGAAATTTTTAAGCCCTCGCTTGCTTGGGGCCATGGCGGCGGTTGCAGTTCCGGGGGCAGGTAAAACTGGGCGGCTTGGGTCCATTCCCCCAAAATCGCTTGCTCGGCGATCGCGGGCCGATCGGAAAACACAGCCCCAACCTCTAAGGACAGCATAATGGCCGTATAGTCGCCGCTGGCGGTGAGTTCCTGGGCCAGGGCGATCATGGCGGTGGTTTTGCCAGTTTGGCGGGGGGCATGAATGACAAAGTACAGTTGCTGGGCAATCAGAGCCTTGAGGTGGGGGAGGCGGACACCGGAGGGCAGCATATAGTGCAGGTCACCCTTACAGGGTCCGGCGACGTTAAACCATTTGCGGTTGGGCATAGGTGGGGGTGGGGAACTTGGCTATAGTTGGATTGTAAGGGGTTGGTGGAGGGTCTGGGGGGTTGCAGCGGGGGGAGGTGCGGCAATCTGTGCCCATAACCGACCCTGGATGCTTACAGAATTTGGCCAAGCTAGACCCCATGAGCGCGTAAAATAAAGCCGTTCGTTGCTGGCATGACACCTTGACCCCTGCACCTGCCTTTTCCCCTGAAGCCCCGATCGATCGCCCCCAAGCCCGATCGAACTATTTGCACCTCCTGCCCTATCTAGGTGCCTATCGCCGGAATATTCTTTCCGCCCTAGTCTGTACCGTTATTTTTATCGCATTTTGGCCAATTTTGGCTTATTTAGCCGGAGAAGCGGCCCAATTCCTGGGGAGCGGCAAGGTGCAGGAAATGGGCAGACTGGCGGGGTTGATTGCCGGGGGATTTTTGATCCACAAAGCCGCCCAATATGGCCAGGACTCCCTCATGGCCAAGGCTGCCCTGGGGATTACCTTTGACCTGCGCCGATCGGTCTATCGCCACCTCCACCGGCTGGACCTGAGCTACTTTGAACAGGCCAAAACCGGCGACCTCACCTATCGTCTCACCGAAGACGTGGACCGGGTGGGGGAAGCCGTGAAAAAGCTCTTCCATGACACCACGCCCTGCCTGCTGCAACTGGTGGCGGTGATGCTGTATATGGTGTGGCTCAACTGGGCCATGACCGTTGCCGCCCTTGTGGCCGTGCCCCTAATGAGTCTACTGATTGGCTGGTTTGGCGATCGGCTGCTCCACTTCTCTCGCCGCAGCCAGACCCAAATTTCCGATCTATCGTCCTTATTAACCGAGGTTTTCAGCGGTATCCGCCTAGTTCGCGCCTTTGCAGCGGAAGACTACGAATTAGAGCGCTTTAGCATTGCTGCCGAGCGGAACCGTCGCGCCCAGTATTCCGCCGAGTGGCTCAAGGCAGTGCAGCATCCCGTGGTGGGCTTTTTGTATGCGCTGTGTGTGCTGCTGTTGCTGTTGTTGGGGACGTGGCAGGTGTCCCAGGGCAACCTCACCGGAGCCAAGTTTATTAGCTATGTGGCCGCAGTGGCGATGTTAATTGACCCGATCGCCCACCTCACCGAAAATTACAACCTCTATAAGCAAGCGGAGGCATCCGTCGATCGGGTCTTTGAACTGCTAGCGATCGAACCCAGCGTCATTGAAGCACCCGACGCGATCGATCTCCCCCCCATCCAAGGCCGCGTCGAGTACCAAAACGTCGCCTTTGCTTATAATCCCGATCAGCCCGTCTTACGGGGAGTCAGCTTTACCGTTGCGCCCGGTGAAGCCGTAGCCCTCGTGGGGGCTTCTGGAGCCGGAAAAAGCACGATTATGAACCTACTGCCGCGCTTTTACGATGTGGCGGGGGGCCAAATTCTCCTGGATGGCTATGATGTCCGATCGTTGACCCTCACCAGTTTGCGCCGCCACATTGGCATTGTTCCCCAGGAAACCATTCTTTTTTCCGGCAGTGTTGCCCAAAATATCGCCTTTGGCCAGCGAGAGATTGACTGGAAGGCCGTAGAAGCGGCGGCACGGGTGGCCAATGCCCATGGCTTTATCAGTCAGTTACCCGATGGCTATCGCACCTTGCTGGGGGAACGGGGGGTAAACCTGTCCGGAGGACAGCGACAACGGCTGGCGATCGCCCGCGCCGTCTTGCTCGATCCCCAAATTTTGATCCTGGATGAAGCCACCAGCGCCCTGGATGCGGAGTCGGAAGCCCTAGTCCAGGAAGCCCTAGAGCGGCTGATGCAAAACCGCACGGTCTTTATCATTGCCCACCGACTGGCCACAGTGCGCAAGGCCGATCGGATTCTAGTCCTAGAACAGGGGCAAGTCGTGGAGTCGGGCAACCATAGCGAACTACTGGCTCAACAGGGCAAATATGCGGCCTACTACGCCCAGCAGTTCCGGTAGGCCCAGTTTGCGTAGGCGGGCTAGCTGGCAGTGGGGGGAGCGGGAATGGTCGGGAGGTATTTCATCCGGTTTTCATCCCTGATCTGGCATACTGTCCGTAGCGCTTTTTACCTTGGGCTGAACGTTATCTCCCATCGGCTTTTCAAGACTACCAGGATAAAATTAATGAAATCACTGCATTTAGCCGCTTCAGTTCTGGCTTTTGGCCTTGCGATCGCAGCCCCCAACCTCAGCCTCGCCCATGTCGGCCATGGCGATGAATTCCAAGCAGAGGGCGGCATTAACCGGGTGAAAATCAACCCCCAAATGGATCCCATTCTAGGCATCCAAGTAGCCCCGATCGAAGCCGCAGGCGATGGCAGTGGTGCGGTGCTGATTCCCATGACGGCCTTGGTAGAAGCAGATGGCAAACAGCTTACCTTTGTCGAGTATGAGGGCTTTTATGAGCCGGTGCCGGTAACCACCGGGGCCACCCAGGGCGAATTGATTGAAATTACGAGCGGCCTGTCGGTGGGAGAGGTTTTGGTGACCCAGGGGAGCCTCTCCCTCTATGCAGAGTCTCGCAAAACCCAAGACACAACGGCGGAACCCACAGCCGCAGCGGCACCGGAACCCACAGCAGAGACCGTCGCCACGGCAACAGCCGAAGAGGCAGCAGCAACCACAACCCCAGAAGCTACAACACCTGAAGCAGCCCCATCCGCCCCGATCGCAGCAGAACCAGCGACAGAACCAGCGACAGAGGTCACCCTAGCCCAGGCCGATAGTGCGACGGAAACAACCGCGAAATCCGGTGGATTTCCAACAACAGTAGTGATCGGCAGCGGTGCAGTAGCTTTAATTGCGATCGGTACCGTTTTAATGATGCAGAGCGGTTCTAAGGACTCGTAAGACTGAATTTCTCTGTGGATTAACCCATAAAACCGATGCTAAATGCTGTTTTAGATCAAATTTTAAAAACCTCGATCGCCCAACGCTGGTTTATCGTGATGGGGTCCGCGATCGTCGCTCTTTGGGGGATTCTGAACGTTGTCCAGATGCCACTGGATGTTTTTCCCCCGTTTGCACCGCCCCAGGTCGATATTCAAACGGAAGCCGTGGGACTGGCTCCGGAGGAAGTCGAAGCCCAGATTACGGTGCCGATCGAAAGTACCGTCAATGGTCTGCCGGGGGTCACAACCGTGAGATCCTCCTCCAAAGTCGGCCTCTCCATGGTGCAGGTGGTGTTTAGCCCCGAAACCGATATTTACCAAGCACGGCAAGCCGTAACCGAGCGACTCCAGCAAATCAACAACCAGCTCCCCGTTAATGCCCATCCACCGGAAATTTCGCCCCTTGTTTCACCCCTAGGCACAATTTTGCAGTATGCCTTTACGATTCAAGCTCCCCCAGCAGCAGCAACCGGGACAGCAACCGGGACAGCAACCCAGGCGAACCCCAACCCAGAAGCCACCTCTTTAATGGAATTACGGCGCTTGGTGGAGGTTACCCTTAAAAATCGCATTCTTGCGGTGCCGGGAGTCTCCCAGGTGACGATTTACGGCGGAGAAGAGCGCCAAGAGCAGGTTTTGGTCGATCCAGAACGGCTGCGATCGCGCCAGGTATCCCTTAATGAGGTCACCGCTGCGGCCCAAGGAGCCAGTGCAAACGCCCCAGGGGGCTTCCTGATTGGGGGCGGTCAAGAGCTATTAGTTCGGGGAATTGGCCAAGTTCAGTCAATTCAAGACCTAGCCGCCGCCGTTGTCAAAGTTGTGAACGGTCAGCCGGTTTTACTGCGAGATGTGGCCACTGTCCAGACCGGATCAGCCCTGAAGCGGGGGGATGCCAGCTTTAACGGTCAACCGGCGGTGGTGTTGATGGTCAATAAGCAGCCCGATGTGGACACCCCCACGGTTACGGCAGCCGTTGAGGCAACCCTAGGGGAGCTACAAGCCAGTTTTCCCACCGATGTCCAGACGGTGCGCACGTTTCGACAGGCCAACTTCATTGACTTGGCGATTCGCAATGTCAGCGGCTCTCTGCTCCAAGGGGTTGTGATTGTGTCGGTGATTTTGCTGCTATTTTTGATGAACTGGCGCACAGCCCTGATTACCCTCAGCGCTATCCCGCTTTCTCTGCTCATCGGCCTCTTACTGATGAAAGCCTTTGGTTTAGGGATTAATACCATGACCCTGGGGGGCTTAGTAGTGGCGATCGGGTCCGTGGTGGATGACTCGATCGTAGACATGGAGAACTGTTATCGCGGGCTACAGCACAACCAAGCCCAGGGGAATCCCCAAGACCCCTTGCAAGTAGTCTATGAAACCTCCGTGGCTGTGCGTTTAGCGGTGATTTTCTCAACGGTGATTATTATCGTTGTATTTGCACCGATTTTCAGTCTTACAGGCGTTGAGGGCCGCATTTTTGCCCCCATGGGCTTAGCCTATCTGCTGTCGATCGCCGCTTCCACCCTGGTGGCCATGACCCTTTCCCCCGCCCTCTGTGCCATTCTCCTCGCCAACCAAACCCTCCCCCCAGAAGGTACCTTCCTCTCCCGCTGGACCGAGCGCTTCTACCAAGTTCTCCTCGACTTTGCCCTGAAATTTCCCCAAGTCATCCTCAGTTTAGCCCTAGCTGCCCTGGTTGCTACTCTAGCCCTGATTCCCTCTTTAGGGCGTGTCTTTTTGCCGGAATTTCAGGAGCAGTCCCTTGTCAACTCCATGGTGCTCTTCCCTGGGGTCTCCCTGGATATCACCATGGGGGCGGGGAAAGCCCTTGCCTTCACCCTCCAAGATAATCCGCTCTATGACTGGGTACAGGTGCGGGCAGGCCGTGCGCCGGGGGATGCCGATGGAGCAGGGGTCAATATGGCCCACGTTGATGTTGAATTGAGTACAGAGGCGCTTAAAGACCGCGAAGCCAGTATTCAAGCGCTGCGCGAGGCGTTCTTACAACTGCCAGGGGTTGCCCCCAATGTGGGCGGTTTTATTTCCCACCGCATGGATGAGGTGCTGTCGGGGGTGCGGAGTGCCATCGCCATCAAGATTTTTGGCCCGGATTTGGTGGAATTGCGCAGCGTGGGCGAACAGGTGCGGGATGCGATCGCGCCGATTCCCGGTGTGGTCGATCTGCAACTCGAACCCCAACTGCCCATTCGTCAGGTCCAAATTCGCTACGATCGGGCCGCTGCTGCCCGTGTGGGTCTCCGGATGGATCAGCTCTCTGCGGTGGTGGAAACCGCCCTCAATGGCCGCATCGTCGCTCAAACCCAAGAAAATTCAGAATCCGTCGATATTTTCGTCTCCCTAGCCCCCTCAGCCCGTAATAGCCTGGATGCCATCCGCGCTATCCCCGTTTCTACCCCCACGGGGGCCGTCGTGCCCCTCGGTAGCGTGGCGCAGGTGGACTACGGCATGGGGGCCAATGTGGTGAACCGGGAAAATGTCTCACGGTTGATTGTGGTGTCGGCGAATGTGGCCGATCGGGACTTGGGCAGTGTTGTCGGCGAGATTCAGACCACGATCCGGGAGCAAATCACCTTGCCCCAGGGCTACTTTGTGGAGTATGGCGGTCAGTTTGAGGCGGAGCAAAATGCCTCAAATAATCTGTTTCTCTACAGCGCTCTGGCCATGGTGGTCATTACTGCCTTGATGTTCTTCTCGGTGCAGTCCTTTCCGGCAACGATCGCCATTATGCTCAATCTCCCCTTGGCAATGGTGGGGGGTATCGTGTCGATTCTCCTGACTGGAGGGGTCATTTCCATTGCCTCGTTGGTGGGCTTTATCACCTTGTTTGGGGTTGCGGTGCGCAATGGTCTGTTGCTGGTTGACCACTACCGCAGCAAAGCCGCCCAGAACCTCCCCCTCCTTCAGGTGATCCGGGCGGGATCCCTCGATCGGGTCAATGCCATTATCATGACGGCGTTGACTTCGGCCCTGGGGATGTTGCCCCTGGCAATTGCAGGGGGGGCAGGCAATGAAATTCTCCAGCCCTTGGCGATCGTGGTCCTGGGGGGGCTGTTCACCTCCACGGCCCTCACCCTCTTGGTACTGCCTGCACTCTACGCCAAGTTTGGCCCCTGGCTCTTGCCGGAACTGCGCCGCGATCGGCCCCCCACCCCCCCCGCTCCGCCACCGCAACCAACCCCTGCTTTGTCCCAACGCTAGCCAACCTTTGTAACGTTTGGTAAAGCAAGGTTCTTTTCAATCCCCCTATTCGCTATATTGAATTCAGAAGCAATTGAGCCTTCCCCCTAGAACTTCAAACCCCAACGATTCTCTCTTCTATATCGTCGTTTCTGGGTCTCTCAAATTGTTTCGGGCCGTTCCGTTAAGTGAGGTACTAAGCTGCTTAACTTTGTTTCATTCTTTCTGAGTGCAGCAGCGGCCAAGGTCGGAATCGACACACCTCGCCTCTAAACCAAGGGAGCTACAACCTACCCAGTGGTTACAGTTCAAAACCTTTTAGGTTGTCTCTAGATAGGCTTAATTTATTCAGCGGGAGTCCCTCGATACACACCTGGCCCTTGCTAGCTCCTAAGCCCTATCCATTCCAAAAATTCTTGAATTAGGTCGATTTTGCGGTGCGCCATCCCTGGCTTTTGGGGGTGGCTCTATTGCATTGAAAAGCGGTAAAATAAAGAACTTTGCAGGGTGGACTTGCCCACCTGCCCAGAACCTTTCCAGTTGAGTATTGAGGGGAGAAATTGCGATGGCTATTATTGCCCTGAAGGCGTGGTACCTACGGGAATATGAACCGATGCGGGAACTGGAAAAGCGGCCCCATGACCTGCGGCTGAACAAAAATAGCTTGCTGAAGTCGGGCTTGCGGGTGGATTTTTTGGATGATGTGGAGGTGGTGAAACAGTCGGACTGGTTCCAGCACTACCTAGAGGGGGAAGTGGTGGAGTTTTACATTGAGGGCAGTGGCGGCTATGCGATCGCCAATATTGACCTGATGAGCCAGGAGATCTATTTCACCAAGCGGGAGGTGATGACCCACCTGGATCCGGTGATTTTCTTTTCCTATCAAACAGAGTTCCCGGATTCTAGCCAGTTTATCCGCGAGGCATTGCAGGCTTGTGTCACAACGCTCAACACCCGATCGCGCCTTCCCCTAACGATCGAGGAATCTAACCGCCTCAGTGACAGCCCGTTGCGGCTCCAAAGTCCCCTGATGCGAAAATTGCGGCGATCGCTGCTGTTTATTGCCGATGGCACGCCGCTGGTCAGTTTGCCGGGGGAAAATCAGCCCCAGTTGGTCCCCAGCCCCAAGGTCTGTGTGGAGGTGGGCTATGCCTTGCAGTGCAAGCGATCGGAGCAGGTGTTTATTGCCCAACTGGAGCGATCGGACCTGCCGGGACAGTTCCCCTTTGAGGTACCCACACCCCAAAAGTTCCCCTTTACCACAGCGGCCAATCTCCGCAAGGCATTGCTGCCCAGCCTGGAGTTACAACTCCAACGGTTTCGCCTACTGTAGTTCGGCTGTTGTTAAGCATTATTGGGCTGTTATGACTGTAAGTGTAATCAAGGAGAATTGCTGAAGATGAGTCAGACTCCGGTGAGTGTGCCCATGGCGATCGAGGTGAAGGAAGTGGGTCAGGTGATAGTGCCTGATCCCGTGTGGCAGCAATTTGGGGTGAATCCCGGCGATCGGCTGCTGATTTGGGTGGAACAGGGGTGTTTAATCGTGGAGAAGGCGGAAACGGTAAAGTTACGCTTAAGACAGCGATTTGCGGCGCTTCAGGGGCGAAACTTGGTAGATGAGTTGATTGCCGATCGACGTAAAGAGAGTGCGCGGGAGGAGGAATAATGGTCGTGTTGGATGCTTCGGCGCTGTTGGCGTTTTTGCTGGATGAGGCGGGTGCAACAGTTGTAGATGAACAGCTCAGTGAGGCGGTGATCTCAACCGTAAATTGGGCTGAGGTTTTACAGCGACTCCAACGCCATGGTGCAGACACTAAAGGTGTGCAGGAAGACTTACAGGCTCTGGGCCTTGATTTTATACCGTTTGAGATAGATAATGCGGCGTTTACGGCATCTTTATGGGAAAAGGGTCGAAAACAGGGCTTATCACTGGGGGATCGGGCGTGTCTTGCTCTTGGGGTCCGGTTGAACTGTTTCGTTTTAACTGCCGATCGTGTATGGCCTCTGGTGTTCCCCGATTTGCCAATTCAAGTGATTCGCTAAGACTGCACTGGATCACGCTAAGAGCTAATTTATAAAGAGATTTTTAAGGTGGACCGAGGATCCCCAAGAA
>JBMTWK010000073.1:0-9735 GCA_049452395.1 Prochlorothrix sp.
GCATCTTGCCCGCGTCGTGAGCGAGACGCTCACACTGATGGGTGTAAAACTTATGTCTTGGTCTACTAGACATTGCAGGATTCCCGAAATATTACTGTTCCCAGGGGGTGGTTCCATCGCTACGATTTGCTGAAGAACCCACCCAAGTGCAACCCAAACCAGATCTAAATGGTAGGCTGCATTAGATCGATCGGGGTACAGCGAGTCAAAGTCGAAATTCCGGTGGCCACCAGGGTCTTGATTACCAGGCCGGGAACCCCCGTTTTTTGGTCATGACCCAAGGTTGCGGCAGATACAGGGACAGATACAGGGGCAAATACAGGGGCGATCGGGTAAGACTTCATCGTTTGGCGCTATGGCAGAGATGAGACCTGATGGGTTACAACGGAGGGGTTTTCTGCATCGCTCAGGGGTTGCTCTTCGCAACTGACCGCAATTTACTGCCACGACCCGTAACAGGTTGCCACCGATCGCCACCGATCTCGACTCATTAACCACCTAACCGCGACTGATCGATCGTGGCTCACCGATCTCGGCTCACCGATCGCGGCTTACTAACCGCAACTCACTAACCGCAACTCACCCTCCACCCTAGCAGTCCTCTCCCTGTCACCCCAACCGCACCGGGATAGTGGAATTCAACCCTCCTGACCTTTGAAACCATGACCCAGCCCCCCTACTCCAGCGATTCCCACGGCAACCATTCGATTGACACGCAGTTTGCGCTTCAGTCAGCCCTTCACCAAGAGTTAGATACCTTGAGCCAGTCGCTGGTGTATGCCATGGAGTCCCATGGGCTATCCGAAAACCACCTCAACTTGCTGCGGGGGCTAGTTTCTCTATCCCAGCTCACCCTTGATCAAGCCCACAACTCCTCCATGGCCGCAGCCGTGGACACCGCCACCCTGGAAGGCTTGCAGCAGGAAGTAGACTACCTCAAGGCCATCAATGCAACCTACGTCAAGCAGATCAACTGGATGCGAGACCAAGAGGCACTCTCTCGCACAACCGTGGGTCGCCTTCGCCAAAAGTCCATCCTGCGCCAAACCCTAGAAATCGCCATGCTGGCCTCCTATGCCGACATGGGCAGCATTTTCCTGCTGGCCAGTGATAACGTCATCGAAGACTGTATTTTGATGCGCCACAACACCAGCGATGATGAACGCAAGGATTTGGTGGGGCGAGTGCTGCAAAAGGGGCTGGCCGGATGGGTAGCCCAAAATAAAGCCTCTGCCTTAATCGCCAATACCCGCCAGGATCAACGCTGGGTTGATTTACCAGAGCAGCCCTACCAAGTCGGATCCGCCCTGTGTTTGCCGATGATCAACGAAGGGCAACTCCTGGGCATCCTCACCCTCACCCATCCCAGCCAAAACCACTTTACCCAGCAGGATCTGGAACTGGTGGAAGCCTGTGCCTATCAAGCAGCGCTGGTGTTGCATAATCTGCGTCTGAATACGGATAACAAGCGGCTTCAGGAACAGGCGCAGGCATTGGAGAATCAGTTCCGGCAGTTATTGCAAAGTCCCTTGGTGGGCGTATTTGTGATTCAAAGCAACCGCTTCGCCCATGTCAATCGCAAGTTTGCTGCCTTAACGGGCTATACCCCCGATGAACTGATGAATCTGCCGTCTATCTCCAGTGTCCTTGCCTATGAAGAGCGGGAGTCGGTCATGGCGGAGATTAAAGCCTGTTTGGTGGGAGAGTCTCCCCAACTGAACCTCAACTTTAATATCAGTCGCAAAAATGGCACCTTGATCAAGGTCATGGCCCAGGGAGTCACCACGCAAATTAAAGGGCGGCGGGTTGTGATGGCGATGGTGGATGCTGTCTAGGGGTAACCTCGATCCCCATTGTCCTACTCCGGGCCTGTCCCAGGGAAGAAGGCATAATCCCATTACCCGCCGATTAAAGCCACCCTTGCGGGAGTGGGGATAACCCGGTTGTGAGCCAAAGGCCGATCGGCACCGAGCAACAGCACTCATGCCAAAGTGGGAATCTAAGCTAAATCGGGATGACAGGATTCGAACCTGCGGCCCCTTCGTCCCGAACGAAGTGCGCTACCAAGCTGCGCTACATCCCGTAACACTTGCCTATTATATCCTATGGACCTGGCAACACGCTAGACTCGAACACAAAACATTCTGGAGTCAGTCGCCAGTCCTAGCCCTTATCCTGGGTATACCGCTCTTGGGAACCTGCCAGTGACCCATCCCAACCCATCCCCTTGAATGACCCTCTGGCCAGTTGCTTCCCGCCTGAGCTGCTCCCCTTGTCCCGCCCTCACCTTTGTCCCGACTATGCCCAATCGCCTCGCCTACTCCGCCAGCCTCTACTTACAAAAACACGCCCATAATCCGATCGATTGGTGGCCTTGGTGTGAGGAAGCCCTAGAAACTGCTCGACGGGACGACAAGCCAATTTTGCTGTCCATTGGTTACTCCAGTTGCCACTGGTGTACGGTCATGGAGGGGGAAGCCTTTTCAGATGCAGAGATTGCGACCTATCTGAACCAGAAATTTTTGCCGATCAAGGTCGATCGGGAAGAGCGCCCCGATCTCGACAGCATCTATATGCAGGCACTGCAAATGATGGTGGGCCAAGGGGGCTGGCCGCTGAATATCTTTCTAGATCCCCAGGATTTGCTGCCCTTTTATGGGGGAACCTATTTTCCCTTGCAGGCCCGCTATGGGAGGCCCGGTTTCTTGCAGGTACTTCAGGTGTTGCGCCAGACCTACGATTCCGACAAAGAGCGGCTCCGGGAGATTCGCCAAGAGATCCTGCAAAATCTTCAGGATAATGCCACGGCAAGGCAGGGGGGACAGGATTTATCGGAAGGGCTGCTGCTGAAGGGGCTGGAGTACAGCACCAGTATTATTGGGCCTAATTTTGGGGGCAATAGCTTCCCGATGATGCCCTATGCCCAGACCGCCCTGCGGTTGGTGCGCTTTGGGGGGGAGCGGGCTGAGGAGAGTCAGCGCGTGTGTGAGCAGCGGGGTTGGGATTTGGTGCTGGGGGGAATTTTAGATCAGGTGGGGGGCGGGTTCCATCGCTATACGGTGGATGCAACGTGGACGGTGCCCCATTTTGAGAAGATGCTCTATGATAATGGCCAAATTTTGGAGTATTTAGCGAACTTATGGGGCCAAGGCTGTCAGGATGACAGTTTGCGCGAGGCGGTGGCGAGGACCGTCGACTGGCTCCAGCGGGAAATGCTAGCGCCGGAGGGCTATTTCTATGCCTCCCAGGATGCGGACAGTTTTGAAGTGCCGGAGTCTGCGGAGCCGGAGGAAGGGGCGTTTTACTGCTGGTCCTATGGGGAGTTACAGAGCATTCTGACGGCGGCAGAGTTGGAGGCCCTCAGCCAGGAGTTTACAGTCAGTCCGGGCGGCAATTTTGGCGGGGCAAATGTTCTCCAGCGACGGCAAAGACAGGCGCTGTCGGCCTTGAGCCGATCGGCCTTGGCCAAGCTATTCCAAGGGCGCTATGGGTTGCCGGAGGCCCAGATCGATCGGTTTGCCCCTGCCCGAAATAATGCCGAGGCTAAAGCCTATTGGACGGTCGAAAATCCGGATGAGGCCGAAAATACTGCCGGAAATAAGACCGGAAAGGGGCGAATTCCGCCGGTAACGGACCTTAAAATGATTCTGTCCTGGAATAGCTTAACCATTTCAGGATTGGCGCGGGCAGCCGTAGCCTTTAGCCAGCCGGACTACACCACCTTGGCCACCCAGGTCGCCCATTTTATTTTGGCGAATCAATGGCAGGACGATCGGCTCTATCGCCTCAATTATGGGGATTCAGACGGGAATAGTCTTGATTCTGGGCCTAGGGTTGCGGTTTTGGCCCAGGGGGAGGACTATGCCCTCTGGATTAAAGCACTGCTCGATCTCCACCAAGCCAGTTTGGTCTTGGGTTCCGATCCGAGTCAGGCTCCGTTTTGGCTAGCCCAGGCCGAGAAGGTGCAACAGGAGTTTGATCAGGAGTTGTGGAGTGAGGATTTGGGGGGGTACTACAATACTTCCTGGGCAGGCAGTCAGCATTTAGTGGTGCGGGAGCGCAGCTATATGGATGGGGCGGTTCCGGCGACCAATGGGGTTGCGGCCCAAAATTTGCTGCGGCTGTTTTTGCTGTGCGATCGGGCTGAGTATTACGATCGCGCCGAGCAAATTCTACAGGCATTCAGCGGCACTATGAACCAAGCGGCCCAAACCTGTCCGAGCCTCTTCCAAGCCTTGGATTACTACCGCAATGGCACGATCGTGAAGGCTCAACCGGCGACGATCGCAGCCCTAGCCCAGGGCTACTGGCCAACGGTGGTGTTCCAGATCAGCGAGGATCTGCCAGCGGGTGCGCTGGGGCTGGTGTGCAGTGCGGGAACCTGTCTGGAACCGGTCCAAACCTTGGCGCAACTACAAGAACAGCTCCAACAACAAAGCAGCCGCAGTCTATAACCCAACTCCCGTAGGGGCAAGTTTTTGCCGAAACTTCTGCCAAAGTGCCGTTATCGCTCTAAACCCGCCCTCTTGGCTCTTATATCGAGACTTTTGCTAGATTAACGTTACCACCGTAAACCAGCCCTCCTTGAGAACCCATGCAGTCGCTGACCCCAGGCTGAACACAACCTATTTTAGAGAGGGTCAGAACAAGGGGTGCCCGGTGCGGAGCAAGAGGGCGAGTTTGGGAAAATAACTGGACTTGAGCAGAGATTTGGGCAAAAAACTCGCCCCTACGAAAATTCTGGTGACACCTTAGAAAGGTGCTGAATGTTGGCTCCAGCGGAAGGCAGGTTTGGGGTCCATCCCACTTTAGACGGGCCAGCGGGCTTATCCCACCCAAAAGGGTGTTGTGGGATAGCCGGACCGGCTGTCCAGAGGCGAAAGTGGGATACACCCCAGGTTTGTGGCACGATCGGGGCAGAGTCCAAGGGTGTCCCGCAAACCTGCCCCTGGGGTTGGGATGAGGTTAGGGCAGATCGATCGGGAAAATCCAATCCGAATGGGACGGGTCGCGATTTTCGGTGATGGCAGTGAGTTTTTCGCGAAGTTTGTCCGTCACGGGGCGTTCCTTCGCTAAGGCATAGTTCTCAATCTGGCGCACAGGGGTAATCTTCGCCGCAGTACCACAGAGGAATACCTCTTCCGCCGCATACAGTTCCGACTTATCCACCGTGCGCTCCACAACCGTTAGCCCCAGTTCCTGGGCCAACACCAGAATGCTGTCGCGGGTGATGCCTTCAAGCACATCTTGATCCACATCCGGCGTAATGAGTTTGCCATTGCGGACCATGAAAATATTCATCCCCGTTGCTTCGCAAACTTTGCCCTGGGCATTGAGCAGAATCGCTTCATCAAAACCGGACTCGATCGCCTCCGTCTTCGCCAAGGAAGAGGTGATATAGGCTCCGGTAATTTTGCCCCGCAGGGGGAAACTGCGGTCTTCCTGGCGGCACCAGGAACTGATCCGGCACTTCACCCCTTCCGCCGAGAGATAGTCCCCCATGGGTAGCCCAAAGACGAATAGGGACTTTTCAATATTGTGCAGGCGCGGCACTAAGCCCATTTCTGAGGTGCAAATAAAAGGCCGCAGGTAAATCGGCTCGGTGGGGGCATTTTTTTGGATAAATTCCACCAAAACCTGCTGAATCTTCTCTGCTGGCAGATCAAAATGCAAAAAACGGGCACTTTGACTGAGGCGCTTACAGTGGCGATCGAGGCGAAAGGTTAAAATTCGCCGGGGATTCTGGGGATCGGGAATCGCCCGCAAGCCTCCAAAGGCTCCCGTGCCGTAGTGGAGGCCATGGGTTGCGATGGAGACATTGGCTTCGGTGAAGGGGATGAAGCGATCTTTAAAGTAGGCGATGGGCAGAAAGTCTTGCATGGTGGCTTAGGGATGGCATATCGGTCCTAAAGTGCCCTAGTGTACAAAGTTGCTGGATCAAAAGTCTATGGATTGTTTCAGGACTTTGCATTGGGTCCATCCCACTTTGACGAGTTAACTTTGACGAGTTAACCGATTGGGTCGAGGCAAACCCCCTGTGGTTGACCCGGTTTTGGTCCCAAGAGGGGAGCCACAGGGGCACGACCCCTACCGAGAGGGGGGACTGGGGCTAGTTCGGGGTTGCTTGGCGTTGGCGAAACTGGCTAGGGGTTTGGCGCAGGGGCCGATCGGGATTCCAGATGCCCACACCCCGCAAACGGGCGGTTTCCTGGGCGCGTTGGAGGCGTTGGCGATAGCGCACATTGGGCAACTGGGAACTCGCTAGGGCATGGCCTGCGGCCACGATCGCCCCATTGACCAATTGCTGACCCTGCCACAAGTACCCCCAGCGGCGATCGGCACTCTCCCACTCCTGCACATCGCTTTCCAACTCCACCGTTTGCCCCTCCAGTTGGGTTCGCAGCCAGCGCTGGGTTGCCTCCCCCCAGGGTTCCTGCCGCCAGTCCGGTGCCTCAATCCCAATCAAGCGCACCTGCTGAACTGCGGCTTCCCCCTGAAGGAGCAAGACTTCCACGGTGTCGCCACTGATGACCTGTTGCACTCGCACAGGCTGGCGATCGGCAGCCGTTTGGGGCAAGCCTTGGCACTGGCTCAGGCCCAAATTCAGCACCAGCAGCAGGACTAGGCCGGAGCAGAACCGCCCAAACCAGGATTTTGCGGTGTATTGCATGGGTTTCATCGTTTAGCAGAGATTTAAGCTGCCATAGACCTGTTCAAATGGGGAGTAGCAAGGCTAAGGTCGCGACGCGGGAGCGTCGGGGGAGGCATTCCCACGCAGAGCGTGGGAACGAGGAATCAACGAGGAATCATGGTAGGGGTCGTGCCCCTGTGCCGACCCTCTTGGGACCAAAGCCAGGGCAAGGTCGCGACGCGGGAGCGTCGGGGGAAGCATTCCCACGCAGAGCGTAGGAACGAGGAATCATGGTAGGGGTCGTGCCCCTGTGCCGACCCTCTTGGGAACGAGGAAGCTAAAGGCTTCCTGTTTGCCCGCAGGGGCGCAAATTACACCGCAGAGCGCACTTGGTAGCCAATATCGCGGCGGAAATAACAGGACTCAAACTGAATCTCCTCCAGGGCACTATAGACCGTCGCAAACGCCTGATCAAAATCATCCCCCAGCGCCGTTACCCCCAAGACCCGACCGCCATCGGTCAGGACTGGATCCTCCGGAGCTACCCCCGGCTGAGTGCCCGCCTGGAAGACGATCGCCCCCGTTGCCTCTGCCTCCGCCAGCCCCACGATCGGGTAGCCCTTGCCATAGCTGCCGGGATATCCCCCCGCCGCCGCCACCACACAGGCCGCTACCCCCGCTTTCCAGGTGAGGGGCACCGTCTCCAAGCGCCCTTCCACACAGGCCAGCATCAAATCTAGCAGCGGCGTTTCCAACAGCGGCACCACCACTTGCGTTTCCGGATCGCCAAAGCGACAGTTAAACTCAATCACATTGGGGTCGCCCTCCGGGCTAATCATTAGCCCCGCATAGAGAATGCCCCGGTAATCAATGCCCCGCCGCTGAAATTCCGCCAAAGCCGGTTGAAGTACCTCTTTTTCAATGCGTTCCGAGATCGCCGGAGTCACCAAAGGCGCTGGAGCATAGGCTCCCATGCCGCCCGTATTGGGACCGGTATCCCCTTCCCCAATGCGTTTATGATCCTGGGCTGCAACCAAGGGCACGATCGTCTTACCGTCACAGAGCGCCAGCACCGAGGCTTCCACACCCTGAAGGCAGTCTTCAATGACCACACAGCGCCCCGCCTTGCCAAATTTGCCCCCAAACGCTTCTTCAATGGCCGCGATCGCCTCACTGAGGTTTGCCGCCACTGTTACCCCTTTCCCCGCCGCAAGACCATCCGCCTTAATGACGATCGGCGTTGCTTTACTTTTCAGGTAAGCACGGGCTAGCTCTAAATCCATGAAAATCGCAGAAGCAGCCGTGGGAATCCCGGCCATTGCCATGAATTCCTTAGCCCAGGCTTTGCTCGCTTCAATTTTCGCCCCCGCTTGGCTAGGACCAAAAACAGGAATCCCCGCCCCTTGCAGCACATCCGTTAAGCCCAAAGCCAGGGGAACCTCTGGCCCCACCACCACAAGGTTAATGGCCTCATCTCGGCATAATTGCACCAGGGCCGGGAAATCTTCCCCAGAAATGGCACGGTTGCTACATTTCGCCAAATTTGCGGTCCCCCCATTCCCAGGGGCACAGATAATTGCCTCAACCTGGGGAGACTGACTTAAGCTCCAAGCCAGGGTGTGTTCACGGCCTCCGTTACCAACCACTAAGATACGCATGGCAAAATTCAGCAGTAGAAAAGAAAAAGACAACGATCGCAAAAACTAGACTTCCTGACCAGGTGCAGTTCCCCTGATGAGTGGCAGTCTGGATGCTCTATTAACGTCCCATGGTGGGCGACCGATCGTTGCAATTCTTAACAATCATTGGAGAATTTGACCTTAACATTTGACCTTAACAGTCGGCCCTAACGGTAATTGGTGAATTGCAACGCCACAGGCCACTCCTCTTGTTTAAGGAACTGAATCACCTCTTGCAGGTCATCCTTGGACTTACTGGAAACACGAAGGGCATCGCCTTGGATGGAGACCTGAATTTTTTTGAATTGATCCCGAATCTGTTTCGACATTTTCTTGGCCAGTTCCGCTTCAATGCCTTGGCGCAGCTTAATTTCCTGGCGGACTCGGTTGCCGCTGGCATTCTCGATCGCACCATACTCAAAGATATTCAGGGACAAATTGCGCTTTGCCGCCTTCGTTTGCAGAATCATCGTCACGGCATCAAGGGTAAACTCACTGTCAGTATTGATGACGATTTGATCTGGATTTAGATCGATGACCGTTTTTGTATCCTTGAGATCATAGCGGCCTTTGATTTCGCGACGAACCTGATCTACCGTATTAACCATTTCCTGGTAGTCAAACTCGCTGACGACATCAAAGGAAGAAGATGAAGCCATGGGAATTGTTCAATGAAATAGGTTCAAAGCAAGGTGTTCAACTCAGCTTAGCCAGCTAGTCCAGCCAGTCCAGCCAGCCGGTTTAGCCAGTTGGTTCAGCAAAGTGCAAGCGCTAGACTCAGCCCCAATCCTGCACAAGTGCAAGGGGAAACGCTAGTCAAAGTAAAAGAGCGTGACTAAACGCCGCTGTTCTTCGGCATAGTGGCACGTTTCCAGCAGTGTCGAACTATCGTGGAACGCAAAGCAGATTAACTGCTGACAGCGGGAGACAATTTCTTGGTTGCAGAGGGCGCTTGCTTCCCCCAGGGACATACTGTCATTTGCCGGATTTTCGACGAGGTGGATCACCTGGGCCAACTGTTCCCGGGATTCCCGAGGTTGGCGATCGAGGCTCTGGGGCAAAATTACCGTCAAGAGGTTGGGATCCGCTCGCATGGCTCCTCGAATGGCCGCAGAGTTTGTACCCTGGGCACCAGAGGTCATTAGTCGGTTCCCCCCTAGCACCAGAGCATAGCTCATCATCTCAATGAGATGTTGATGGGTAATGGGGACGTGGCGTGATCCGAGGAGGGCAATCCGTTTCGCGCTGGTTTGCTGGATTGCAGCTAGCTCCTGGACTAGCTCGTCTACCTTGGGAAGATCAAGTGCCTGACTCAAAGGTCAACATCGCTAAAACAACCCCGCTATTTTACAGCACTTTGCCAGTCCCCGTCAGTTTTTCTTTATCCGGACTATCCCGAACTATTTTAATGACCCCGCTGACCTG
>JBMTWK010000074.1:0-9723 GCA_049452395.1 Prochlorothrix sp.
CCGATGCCCAAACCGATGCCCAAACCGACAGAGGCTCAGCAACTGTAAAATATCCCGCTGTACAGCAGCTTCCCAGTCTTCTGAAACGGTGGGGACTGGCGTGCCTGGGGGATTCTGGGCTGGGGTATGGGTTGCCTTTGGGGACCATCCAGCAGGCTGCGGCGCTGCGCTTGGGGAACGGCGGGGTTGTTGCACTGCCACCAGCCACAGTTTGAGTAACTCCTGAGTCAGCCGCGCGATCGTGGCATCGGCACCCGTAATCTGGTCCGGCGGCGGGGGAGTTGGCGGGGGAGCAGCCATACACAGGTTGATAGAGACGGAAGAATTAGGGGCAGGTGATGGGCAACAGTACAACACTGAGGCCACCGAGACGAAGGTCGGGACTTGGGGGTGAGGCTTAAGGGCGAGACTGAGCGGGGACGACCTGGGCGATCGTGCAGGGGGGAAGCAGCTCGTCTTCTAAGCTTTCACATTAACTTGTGAGGGAGACAAAGCGCTAGGATACACTCCCTGGGAGTCGTTAGCTTCAGTGGTAAGCATTCAGGGGGTCACGGAGGAATGCGGGTTTCAGGCTCTGAAAATCCCGGATTGGTACGGTTTGAGCTGCTTCAGACTCCGATCGGAGGGCTGAAACCCTACTAACTTCGTAGACCCCTGAATAGTTACGCTTCAGTGTTAGGGCGTTGTCGGAACGGTCTTTAAACGATGTCTGAACCGCATAGGCATTTGCTTCTCTCAAAGAGAGAGATAGGATAAGGTTTTTATCTTTCAAAATAGTCAGATAACCAGATCAGTATTCTTTTCCTTGTCGCTAGACAGCCTGACCTCCTGGTACAGCCTATGCCCCCCCTTGGCCCCTCTTTGTCCAATTCCACAGCGAAGATCCTTGTCATTGATGATGATCCGGCTGTCCAAATGCTCCTCCGGCGTGTTTTGCAGAGTCAAGGCTATGAAGTCAGTCTCGCGAGTAATGGAGATGAGGGGCTGAAACTGGCTCAAGAGGTGCAGCCCGCGCTGATTATTTGCGATTGGATGATGCCAGGAAGCGACGGCCTTGAGGTCTGTCGCCAGGTCAAGGCTATTCCGGAGTTATCGACCTGTTTCTTTGTTTTGCTCACGTCTCGCAGCTCGATCGAAGACCGGGTGATGGGCCTAGACACGGGGGCCGATGACTTTTTGACCAAGCCCATTATTGAAGTCGTTGAGCTTCAGGCTAAGGTCAGGGCAGGGCTGCGGGTTTACCAACTGGCCAAGGCACTGCAAGCCCAAACCCAGCTCTTGGAGTTGGAGCTAGCGGAAGCCAGTGCCTATGTGCGATCGCTGCTCCCCGTCCCCGTCGAGCATCCTTTGCCGATCGACTCGCGCTTTATTCCCTCCCAAGCCCTAGGGGGAGACTGCTTTGACTACTTCTGGCTCGATCAAAACCGCCTCGTCCTCTTTTTGCTGGATATGTCGGGCCATGGCCTTGGGGCAGCGCTGCCTTCGGTCTCTATTCTCAATCTGCTGCGCTCTCAGTCCCTCAATGAAGTGGACTTTAGTCAGCCTGAACAAGTCCTCACGGCCCTGAACCGGGTCTTTCAGATGGGTGAGCATGGGGACAAGTACTTCACGATTTGGTATGGCGTGTTCCATGCCAAGGAACGATCGCTCTGCTACGCCAGTGCAGGCCACCCCCCCGCCCTTCTTTTGAGCCGCGAGGGCAGCGATTGGCAAGTTCACCCGCTGAAAACTAAAGGCTTTCCGATCGGGATGTTTGCAAAGGCCCAGTATCAATCCTCAGTGCAGCCCATCCAGCCCAACAGCAGCCTTTATATCTTTAGCGATGGGGTTTATGAAATTCTCCAGGCCGATGGCCAACTCTGGGGCCTGTCTGGCCTCACTGAACTCCTAATTCAGCTTCACCGCCTCAATAAGAACCACTTAAATGTCATCCTAGAAAATCTTCAGCGGCTTTATAATGACGAACCCTTTAAAGACGATATTTCGATCGTACAGGCCAATTTTTAGGGTGAATTGGCGTTGCTCTTGCCAAGGCTACAGCCTCTAGATTGACCGATCGACTGGCGATAAATTTAGGAATTACGGACTGCCGACGGACTGCTTGGGGACTGCCTGGGGCGGGCGTTGGCAAGGGGCAGGGACGTTAGGGGGGAAAAAACGAGCCGGGATCCAAATTTCAAGATCCAATCAAGAATGGCCTACCCTTGTCCTCCAATGTATCCTAAAATTACTATATCTTAAGATTATTGAAACCTTTCAAAGCGTCCTCTACAGTTCGCTTGTACCAAGACACCCCTTTAGGAGGATCGATATGGCGCTAGTACCCATGCGGCTACTTCTGGATCACGCCGCCGAGAACGGTTATGGCATCCCTGCCTATAACGTCAACAATATGGAGCAGATCCAAGCGATCATGCAGGCTGCCGACGAAACCAACAGCCCCGTGATTCTGCAAGCTTCCCGTGGTGCCCGTAAGTATGCTGGTGAGAACTTCCTGCGCCACCTGATCCTGGCTGCGGTGGAAACCTACCCCCATATTCCCATCGTCATGCACCAGGACCATGGTAATGCGCCTTCCACCTGCTACTCCGCTCTCCAGAATGGCTTTACCAGCGTCATGATGGATGGCTCCTTGGAAGCCGATGCTAAGACCCCTGCCAGCTTTGAGTACAACGTCAACGTCACCAAGCAAGTGGTGGATGTGGCCCATGCGATCGGGGCTAGCGTTGAAGGTGAACTGGGTTGCCTCGGCTCCTTAGAAACCGGCATGGGCGAAGCTGAAGATGGCCATGGCTTTGAGGGTAAGCTCTCCCATGACCAACTTCTGACGGATCCCGATGAAGCTGTGAGCTTTGTGGAAGCCACCCAGGTGGATGCTCTGGCCGTTGCGATCGGCACCAGCCACGGGGCTTACAAGTTCACCCGCAAGCCGACCGGTGAAATCCTGGCCATCAGCCGCATTGAAGAAATCCACAACCGCCTGCCCAACACCCACTTGGTCATGCATGGTTCCTCTTCCGTGCCCCAAGACCTGATCGCTCTGATCAACCAGTATGGTGGTGCTATCCCCGAAACCTACGGGGTGCCGATCGAAGAAATCCAGAAGGGCATCAAGAGCGGTGTGCGCAAGGTCAACATCGACACCGACAACCGTCTGGCCATCACGGCTGCGGTTCGGGAAGCCCTGGCGAAGGATACTAAGGAGTTTGACCCCCGTCACTTCCTCAAGCCTTCCATTCAGTACATGCAAAAAGTTTGTGCTGAGCGCTACCAAGCCTTTGGTTGTGCCGGTCATGGGACGACCATCAAGCAGGTTTCCCTCAATCTCTTTGCACCGAAGTATGCCACGGGTGAACTGGCTGCGAAGACCAAGCCTGCGGCTGCGGCTGTTTAAGCCTTGGAGTCAGCCCGGTGGTTATCGGCCAGCCTTGGGTTGAGCTAGATAAAGCTGGTGTAATTCAGGTTTCAAAAGCAGTCCACGCAAGCTGAGCGATCGCTTGGCTTTGCTGAAGAGGGTGTTCCTAACCGGGGCACCCTTTTTGTTGGGGTCAAGTTGGTTGGGGTTACGGCTGGTTTTTCGTTGCAAGGGGTGGGGTATAAAGCTTTCCCAGCCTAGACTTTGTGCTCACCTCCGATCGCAAACTTTTGCCCGCCTTACTCTAAAATTTGCGGGTCAATGCTAGTCAGACCGGTTAAAATCCAGTATGATAGCGTCTTGAGATATCGGTATTCGGCGGCGAAGTTATCGCTAGACATAGGTAATCTGTTCTACTTTTGCATTAGTTCATTCCCTTACCTCCGAAGTCCCACTCTCTATTACCCTTCATTATTTCACCTCGCGAGGTAAGTTAAATTATGACCATTTACATCGGTAATCTGTCCTACGATGTCACGGAAGCCGACCTAAACAATGTGTTTGCTGAGTATGGCTCTGTGAAGCAGGTCAAGGTACCCCTCGATCGTGAAACGGGTCGGGTGCGGGGCTTTGCCTTTGTGGACATGGAAACCGAGACAGAAGAAGCTGCGGCGATCGCCGACTTAGATGGTGCTGAGTGGCTGGGACGGACCCTGAAAGTGAATACAGCTAAGCCTCGGACCGATCGCAAGCGCAGTGGTGGAGGGAGCTGGGGTAACGGCGGCTTCTAAGTCGGTACTGCGGTACTACAATTTTTGAGAGCAATCGGGGGTACAGTTACTATGGCTGGGCCTCCGGTGGGGAGGGGCTGCTCCACATAAGTTCAGGAATCAGCTTAGGATTTGGGTTCAAGGCTGCTCCTGGGCCTATCCTCCCAACAGGAGATTAATCCTTAAACTAGGACAAGGCTCGATCGTGGGAATCCTAGACAGCTAGAGGTGCCTGGACCTGGGGCGCGGGGGCACAAATCCCGATCGCACCCACTGCCCAAGGCATCCCCTTACCCCACCCCCGTCGCGATAAGCTATCTGTTGCTATACAATCTAAGATCCTGTTCATCAACGAAGGAGGTAACATGACCCAAGTCGTTTTGGGCGAGAACGAACATTTAGAATCTGCTCTGCGCCGCTTTAAGCGACAGGTATCCAAAGCTGGCATTATGGGCGATATGAAGAAAAATCGCCATTTTGAGACTCCAGCTCAAAAGCGGAAGCGTAAGGAAATTGCTCGTCGGAACGAACGGCGGCGGCTACGGAACCGGAGAAAGTAGGAGCCGTTCTAACGGTTTGCTCAGACAAACCGGTTGACTGTGCCTCATCTCAGTGTCTGTGATCTTAATCTGATATTTTGAATTTTTTGGATTCCTGGGGGGTGTTACTACAATGCTGTAGCACCCCCCTGTTCTTTGGGGAGAGAGCCTCTGATTTTCTGATTGATAGGGAATCTGCCCCCGCAGTGAGGGTTGCGATGAGGGTTGCGACGGTTAAGGGGAGACTAGCTGATCATGATGGCAGGTCTAGCTGAGCAATCGGGTGCCCCCTAGGTGAGGGTTTCGACGGTGCAGCTTGGGGAGATGCGATCGAGTTGAGTGGTGCGTAGGAGCCAGGTTTGGACTAAATCGGTAAAACCGGGCTGTTGACCTAGGGGGGGTAACAGGGACCATTGGTGCTGGGGATAGGCAAGCTGGAGGCGGTGGACTTGCTCGGCAATGGCTTGGGTGAGGCTGCCTTCAAAGAGAAAGAGGGGCAACACGCCTAAATGCTGAGCACCCCGATCGATCCAGAGTTTGACCCGATCGTCCAAATGGGGGGGCATTGCCCAGGTGGCGAGGGTCATCTCTAGGGCTTGGGCAAGGTGGTGCAGATAGAGTTGGGCTTCGGGGCGCTGACTGCCGTGGGCGAGGAGGATCCAAGGAATGCTGGGGTTTGTGGCGATCGAGGACGATCGCAGCCAAGCCCCAAATTGGGGATCCTGACCCAGGGGCGGGGCAATGCTGAGGTTAAATTGCGGGGGTAGGTGGGCGCGACAGGCTCTGACGGCTTCGGGGAGGTCAGCCTGGACATGGTTACCGGGTAACAGAAAGAGGGGGAAAATGCGGAGGTGCTGGTGTCCCTGGCTTTGGGCTTGCTGGACCAGTTGCAGGAGTTGCTGCGGTAAGGGAATTTCCCCCAGTTCTAGGGTGGTTGGGACGGGGTGGAGTTGAAAGGGCGTTGGGGATGGCAGTTGGGTCGCCAGCGTTGCCAGTAGTTGAACAGCGGCAGCTTGGGGACGGGGATCCCGGCTGCCATGGATCAGCACAACACCAAGCATAGGACTCATGATAGAAACTGTCGTAGGGCGCGGTCTAGGGTTGGATACTGGAACTTAAAGCCGGTGCTGAGCGTGCGGGTGGGGAGCACCTGTTGGCCTTCAAGGACAACCTTAGCCCCTTCCCCTAGGAGCAGTTCTAGGGCAAATTCGGGCACAGGTAACCAGGAAGGACGGTTAATCACCTGTCCTAGGACGCTACATAGCTCTTTCATGCGTACTGGCTCTGGCGCGGTGCCGTTGTAGGCCCCCTGAAATTGATCATCGGTCAGGGCTTGAATCAAAAGCTGGACTAAATCGTCCCGGTGAATCCAGGAAAACCACTGCTCTCCGGTACCCAGGGGACCGCCCCCAAACAGGCGGAAAGGGGGTAGCATTTTCCCGATCGCCCCGCCATCTGGCCCGACAACGATGCCAATGCGGACGATCGCCACACGGGTGTTGTAGGCTTCGGCGGCTTGGGCAGCGGCTTCCCACCCACAACAGACTTCCGCTAGAAAGTCGGACCCGGCGACGCTGGTTTCGTGGAAGGTGTCGGTTTCGCTGGTTCCATAAAAGCCAATGGCGGAGGCACTGACCAAGACAGGCGGCTGGGGATTGGCTTGGGCGATCGCCTCAACCAGGCGTTGTGTACCTAACACGCGGCTTTGGAGAATGCTATTTTTCTTGGCCGCAGTCCAGCGGGTATCCGCGATCGGATCGCCTGCCAAATTAATCACCCCCCCGCAACCCTGGAGGGCTTTTTGCCAGTCTCCGGCTTCTGTGGGTTGGTAGGCGATCGTCTCCACAGCGGATCCAAAGGCGCTAAAGAGCAGCTTGGCTTTTTGGGGATTTCGGCTCAGGACCAGTACCGAGTGTCCCGCGTCCAGGAGGCAAGGCACGAGGCGACTGCCTACAAATCCGGTGGCTCCGGTAACAGCAACTTTCATAGGACTCTTGGTAATTGGCAAGGGTAAGAGAGAACCTTTGCATTGTCGCAGATCCTTGAATCCTTGGTTCACCGTCTTGGTGCATGGGGCAGGCTAGGGATGCGGTGTGCGACGTTGCCTCAGCCCCTTACCCCAAATCCCTCCCTTACCCCAAATCCCTTTGGAGCAGGTGTTGCAGAGCGGCCCGATCGGGCAAAGCCCCCTGCGCCCCCACCTGGGTTGTCGCTAAGGCTCCCGCTGCCCTGGCCCAGTCCAAGGCTACAGCCCAAGGTTGACCTTCACTGAGCGCCACGGCCAAACCCCCATTAAACGCATCCCCCGCCGCCGTTGTATCTTGGGCCACAACGTCCAGGGCCGGATAGACCCATTGTTGCGGTGTTGGGGTTGCTTGCTGCACTGCCACCAGCCCCCGATCGCCCAGGGTTAGAATAACCGTCGCAACCTGGGTTTGGTGTTGTAAAGCGTGAGCTGCTGCCAGGGCAGTGGTCGCGTCGGCAATTGACTGGCCCAGCAGCATTTCCGCTTCCCCCCAATTCGGCGTTAGAATATCCACCCAGGGATAGAGATCCCGCAAAGCCGCCTGACCCGCTGGGGGTGCGGGGGCTGGATCCAAGATCACCGTGGCTCCGTGGGCCTTGGCAAGCTGGGCGGCCTGTCGGACCCGATCGATGGGAACCTCCAGTTGCAACAGGAGCCAGTGGGGACCGGGCTGCTCAGCCAGTTGCTGCTCTAAGCTGTGGAGTTCAGGCTCCCCCACCTGGGCATTGGCCCCCGGCACGAGGACAATCTGATTGGCCCCTGCGGCTTCGATCGCCACTGTAATTAGGGCTAACCCCGTCGATGCCTGGGCATCCGTCAGTACGCCCTTGGTTCCAACCCCCGCCCGATCGAGGTTGTCCCGGAGTTGTTGGCCAAAGGCATCTGCCCCCACTCGCCCCACCATCTCCACCTTGCCCCCCAGCCGCGCTGCGGCCACAGCTTGGTTGGCCCCCTTGCCTCCCGGCAGCATTTGGAAGTTGGATCCCGTTAAGGTTTCCCCCGATCGTGGCAGATGGGGAGCCTGAACCACCAGATCCAGATTTAAGCTACCCAAAACGTAAATCCCCATCCCTTGGCCTCCTGCTCATGCAACGCAGATCGTCCTTCATCCTGAGCATCTTCATCCTGAGCATCAAGGGCTACTTGGCCCCCTATTTCTAGGCTCGATTTTGGAATAAGGGCGAAAATGCTGCGGATAAACTTAAAGCTGATGCTTTCTGGCCAGTCTACCCCCCGGAGGTTCAAGGCTGTAATTTTGTGAACTTTTTTCAATTGAGTTGCCCTACTACGCAACAGATGGTAGTCGGGTTTACAACCAATCCCCAATAACTAGTGTTACTGTAAAGCATGATAAATACCTGACCTGATCCCACTCCTTTAGCGGCAACAACCGGCTCGTAGAAATCGACTAATCTAGGATGTTCAATGAATCCTCTTCCACTTCCAAACACTGGAACTGTTTTCATTTGATCCTGTGATGCACTACGGCTCCGCACAGGATCTCTGCAAGAGGTTCGCGGATTTTTTCTACGGTATCCCTTGTTCCGTCTAGGGCTTCTCCAATTTCTAAAGAGAGTTGCGTCATATTGACTGAGTTGCTTTAGATCTGGGAGTCAGCACAACCGAGTCCAGGGGCATTGACGATGCCTGGGATCCATGGCCGATAGTAAACTCCTCACGGTAAAACCATGGCTCAAATTTTAGATCCCTTACCCACGAATGAAGTTGTAGCTCCTTTGTTGTGCTGCTATGTGAATGCAACCAGTAAGATTCAAGTTGCACGCATCACCAATATTCCTAACTGGTATTTTGAGCGGGTTGTCTTTCCGGGTCAACGTCTCTTTTTTGAAGCGATAACTGGCTCCCAATTGGAAATTCATACAGGCATGATGGCCAGCGCGATTTTATCCGATCGAATTCCCTGTGAGCAGCTCCTGGTCCAAGAGGAAGATGGCATTGAGCAAGGGGCAAGCGGTCAAGGGGGATCAGGAAGTGTCCCAAGCGTTGTCACCCCCCAAGAGATGGCTTCTGCTGAGTTGCTAGTGGCCAAGTAACGGTTAGCCAAAGCGGTTACCCCGCAAAAATGAGATGGATTTGGTAGAGATGTTGTCAGCAGCGTCTCTACCTTTTTTTGCTGCTCCTTTTTGCCTCTGGCCCACAACCTCGGAGCA
This sequence comes from Prochlorothrix sp., assembly GCA_049452395.1. Taxonomy (GTDB): domain Bacteria; phylum Cyanobacteriota; class Cyanobacteriia; order Prochlorotrichales; family Prochlorotrichaceae; genus Prochlorothrix. Next base: position 8,862 of record JBMTWK010000074.1, read on the forward strand.
ATGCCGGGGGATTGCTGGTCCGGTTTCTGGTCCGATCGCACTTGATCAACTTGATGAACTGCCTAGCGGGAAATAGCTCCAAGACCCCGTATTACTACTGAGGAATTTATTCTGCTGGATTCCCGTCTTGATCTAAAATCGCCCCACGATCGCCCCAAAATCGATTCGGACTCCAGCCAAAATAGATCCCGATCAATTCTGAGGATTAGATAGCAATATAATGAATTCTTATGCAATAAAGCCTCAAAATCTTGCTATGGGGCAAATTTCAGGTAAATTTCTTAAGAAATTAAGAATGTCAAGCTATGTTACTGGGTATTCTCAAACTTTCTTGATGAAGTTTACGTGTAGATGTTCAGGATGAGTGGCTGTTTTATAAAAGATATTGTACCCTTGGTATCTAAGGGTTATCACGGAGGGATCGACGGCTTTGCTTGCGAAGCGAACCCAGAATTCCACTGATTCAGGGTGCGATCCTGTGGCACTCACCCAAGGTCGGTCATCCCTTAATCATCCGCTTGGCTCCACGCTTTTCCGGTCTTCGCATTTACCTCAATAGGTCTTGATACTCCCCATGGCATGTAACTCGCAACTCCCCCACCGCCTGAAAAATCCTTCGAGCCTTGATTTAATGAGTCTCAGTTCCCACGAACGCTACCAACTCACCCTGTGGCTCAAGGACAATAACTGGGCAGAACTCAATCGATTTGCTCAAAAACTAGAGCAAAAGTCGCCTTTGTCTCACAAGTATCCCGATAGACAGTCTTACTCGTCTAAGCCATCTCCCGCAATCACTACGGCTATGGGTCAAGCTTAGACCTGGGGATCAACAAACAAGTTTCTATACTGTATCTGCACTGTA
>JBMTWK010000075.1:0-9661 GCA_049452395.1 Prochlorothrix sp.
ACTCCCTCGGCGCTTTTGTCCTGCTCAAGCCCAAAAAGTCAAAACTCCAGTTGGACCTTGGGCCGACTCTATTACAGCCCTAGATTTCAGCCATAGATTGCAGCCATAGATTGCAGCCCTAGACTACAGCCATAGATTGCAGCCATAGATTGCAGCCATAGACTTAGATCTATGCCCCAGGCAGTTATTCCATCTTTAAGTTTATGCAAGATCCTACAAACAGGGATCACTATGGACCCAAAACTAGCCTCAAACTTTCTGAGTCTTGCAATAATCTCAATTTATCTAGACTTGATCTGGAGGGCCGATCGATCCGCTGACGGCGCTGTCTTCCCCTGACCCCCAGCCCGTTTAAACAGCAAAAAGCCTAAGGCGTTAACCCTAGGCTCTCTGCGGAGTTGAAGTATTCGTCAATCGGAGCGGCGGGATTTGAACCCACGACCCCCACTACCCCAAAGTGGTGCGCTACCAAGCTGCGCTACGCCCCGTGACAGAATCTAATCATAGCACGGGGTGATCCGATTTGCTACAAAAATTTTTGCCTGGGTCCGGCGGAGCCTATCCCCGGTTCCAGGACACACCCTGCTCTGCCAGGATCTGTTCAGCCTTGGTTATCCAAGCAAAGGGGAAGCCAGCATCACGGTAAAGAGTGGCCGGAATCTTGTCCTTAATTTCCTCATGGAACTGGGGCAGTTCGCTCCAGTGGCGACCACATTGGACGTGGTGAGCGGTGTGGTAGCCCAGGTTGCAGGTGAAAAAGTTGTACCAGCGATCGGTGACGTTATAGGTCGCTTTGTAGGGATCTTCCTCATCCAAACCCGCATGGTGCTCATAGGTGACATAGGCCGTCATAAAGAGCAAAAAGACCATGGGAAATACAAATTGAATCAGGGTGTTGACCCAGTTCACGGAAGCCAGAGCCAGGAGAACGATCGTCGTCGCCACCATGTTTTGGATCAGCTTAACTCGGACTTTAGGATATTTTTCGCCCACCTTTAAGGCTTTGGGATAGGCTTGGACTGTAACGGTCCACGCATATTCTAGGGGGGGCATTGTCCGGCCTGTCTCGTCTTTCCAGGCAGACTCATCCTTAGTTTGGTCGAGGTAGTTAACGTGGTGGCCAAAGGTGTGGTGCAAAACCCAGGCTTCGCCGACAATTCCTGTTTGCAACCCCATCGCGAGTTCCAGGGCGCGATTGGCCCACTCTGGATAGAAAAACTTGAGGTGCTGGTGGTGGTGATTCCAGCAACAAATCCAACCCTTAATATTTAAGCTAATCAACATCCAAATGATGGGGATAAGGGGGGAAGGGCTAAAGAAGAAAACCGCTAAATCGACTCCTAGCACCACAAGGATTGCTGCAATCAGATAAGCGTCTATTTTTTTTCTCAAGAACATTGTGGACCAAAATGGATGAACAAGGTTGTCGCAATGATACGATCGGCATCCCACGATCGAGGGCAATCTAGGGGTTCAGGAGCAAAACCTTCGCTCCCTTCCCTAGCCCTACGAGAGTCCCGGTCAAAACGGGGACTGCCGCCTAGACGATCGCGAGGATTCCCGCGCTAAAGCAACATTAAGGTTGTTTTTCAAACACTGAAACTGCGTCAGATGGTGAAGCAACTTGATGTGTTCAGCGATGCCCCTAGGGACAATCCGCAGAGGGGTCAGATCGGCTCAGTTGAAAGAAAGGTCGATCGGCAAGTACAGCTCTGATTCCCAGCCATGGCAGGCCCCCGTCAAGATACAGCAAAAACACTGACAAGGGTCGGGGGAAGGTGGGAGCTAAACAGCCCTAGGAAATAATCTTTTTGTTATTGTAGGGGGTTTTGGGCTAAGGGGGGAGGGTTGGGAGCATCTCACTTTCGCAGGGAGCATCCCACGCTTGCAGAGGGTCCATCCCAACTTTGACGAGTTAACCGATTTCGGTAGGGGTCGTGCCCCCGTGCCGACCCTCTTCGGCCCAAAACCAGGGCAACCACGGGGGGTTTGCCCCTACCAGATTGGTTAACCAGATTGGTTAAATCGCTAAAGTGGGATGCTCCCGTGAGGGCTACTCATCCCCAGAGGCAGTTAGGCTTTCCGGGAATCCCTGAGGCCAGTCCAGCCCATCAGAGCATAGCCGATCGCCAGCAGGAAGCTCGTCACCGCCGTGCGGACCCCAGATTTAATCGCTCGTTCCTTAGCTTGGCGCTCCGCATTGCTTTTTTGGTCTTGAATCGTTTTCTCAGCTTCCTGGCGGCCCACTTCGGCCTGTTGGGTCAAATACTCGTCTAGGCTGTTGGGTTGATCCCGAAACTGTTGGAGCAGAGTGGCCTCATCCACAGACAATTGACCACTGCTGATAGCCTGGTTCAGTTGTTGCTCATTTTTAATCAGAGCCGTGATGCGGGTGCGCTGCTGCTCGACTTGGGCGCTTAACTCCTGCTGGGCCTGGGTGGTGAGGTTTTCAGCCTGGGTTTGGATGCTTTCCAGGGTTGTGGCCCGTTCCAGAAAGCTATTGCGCAGATGGAGGGGAACAAAGAGCAAAAAGAGCAGCCCCAACAAACTCGCCAGCACAAAGGCAAAAATCCGCAGCGGCAGCCGCGAGAGGGTCTGGCCTAGGGGGGTGGGCACCTGTTCCGCTGTCCAGTAGCCAACCAGCACCAGGGTAATGCCCACCAAGGGCACAATGCCCCGATCGACGGCGGTGGACACCACCTGCATTTGCCACTGTTGTTCCTTAAACTGGGGCCACAGTAGAAAAGCGGCGTAGTCTAGCAACACCGACAGCACCATAATGGAGCCAACCAGAGTCAAACTGAGGGGGGTAATAGAGGCCAGTTGTCGTTGACTGCCAGATTTCATAGCGTTGCGCAGAAAAGAGGGATTGAAAAGACTAAAACCAGGAACAGGGGAGTGCGGCTCCCTAGGAGGCGAGCCAGCAAGGGGTCTAAGCCAACCCGGTTGGCAGAGGGGCCTCTGGCCCGTCACACCCAGCCAAAGGCAGAGAGTCCCGAATGGGGAGCAGGCCATGGAGATGCCTGTTTTTGCGGCGATGCGGCTCAATTTGGACCGCTCAGTTTACGCCTCTGAAATACTACCCCGGAACGGCCAACCCCGTCATGGGCCGAGGGAGGTCTTAATATTTCCAGAAATTCTGGGGAAGAGGTTGGCATTAGCCCTTAGGGTTTTATGCAGTCCAAAGCCTTAAGCCTCTGCTGCTGTGAACCTCGCTGGTTTTGTTCCCATGCCTGACACTCCCATCCGTGAAATTCTGCCCGATCGTACTGCTTTGGTCTCCCGTGCCTTGGTGTTGGTGGTGGCCCAAATCCACCAGGCGATCGCCGATCGGGGCCGCTGTACCCTCGCCCTCGCCGGAGGCAGCACCCCCCAACCGCTCTACGAAGCCCTCGCCCAGCAGGACTTGCCCTGGGACAAACTCCATATTTTTTGGGGCGATGAGCGCTATGTGGCCCCCACCCATCCCGACAGCAACGAGGGTATGGCCCGTGCAGCGTGGCTCGATCGGGTGCCCTTTCCGCCCGAAAATCTACACCCCATGCCCACGGGAGCAGGGGATCCGGCAGCAGATGCCGATCGCCATGAGCAGGAGATTCGGGACTTTTTTCAGGTTGCGGCGGGGGAATTCCCGGCCCTGGATATTGTCCTGTTGGGCATGGGACCGGATGGCCATACGGCTTCGCTATTTCCCCACACCGCAGCGCTGACCGTGGCCGATCGCTGCGTCACCGTCGGCAATAAAGGCGAGGATCCTCGCATTACCTTTACGTATCCCGTCCTCAATCAGGCCCACTTGGTGATTTTCTTGGTAACAGGGGAGAATAAACAACCGGCCCTGCGGGAAATTTTCTCGCCAACGGGGGACGATCGCCAGTATCCCGCCCGTGCCCTCCGCCCCCAGGGTCAGCTTTACTGGCTCTTAGATGCAGCGGCTGGCGCTGAATTTGCCCCGTCCTAAAATCACTGCCCCCTGATCATCCAGCTCAATCCCTTGATTTTGGCTCCTATGTCCCTGAATTGTCCCCATTGTTACTACCTCAACCCCCAGGGTGCCCTGGTCTGTGAACAGTGCTATGCCGCTTTGGATACGCTGCTCAAGTGTAGTAACTGTGGGATCTTAGTGCCCAATCAGGCGACATTTTGCAGCCAGTGCGGTTTTCCCCTCTCCCTCAATGCAAATCTCCATCCAAGCTGTACTTTAGAGTCTGGCTCTGAGCAAGAGACCTATTTAGAGCATTACCCTGAGTTCAGTCCAGCATCCTATCCTGAGTCCCGAACTGAGTCCCGAACTGAATCCCAGACTGAATCCGATCTAGGGTCTGACCTGGATACTCATCCAGATTCCAAGCTAAATACCGATCGCACTGCCGATCGCACTACCGATCGCAACCCAAATCCCAAACCCCACTCCCCTCAGCCCTCCCCACTCCCTCAGCATCTGTGGCCACTGTAGCCTCCAGAATCCCTGCGCTCAAGTAACTCTAGGTAAACCTGCACTAATCCGCACTAATCTGCACTAATACACACTAATCTGCACTAATCTGCACTAATACACACTAATACACACTAATTTGCACTAGTTCGCAGTAACCTGCCCCAATTTGCAGTAATCTACACCAAATCTGCGCCCAATCTTCCCCATGCGCCCGTCCCTCTCCCATGCTTAATCTGTCCCCTCAGCCCTATTTAGCCGTTATGGTGGGAAATAGTCGCCTCCATTGGGCTGTTTTGGGACTGGAGAGCGACGATCGGCCTCCCATAAGCCCCAGCCCCGATCGCAGCCCCTCACCTCCCCCGTTGACCTGCGACAGCCCCCCGTTGCCAGAAGCCCTGGCGATCGATCGCTGGCTCCCCTACCTCCAAGCCCTCCCTTTCCCCCCCCTCGCCCAAATTTGGCTCCGCTCCCAGCTTCAGCCCCCTTTATTACGCTTGGCCTCTGTTAATCCCCCCCAAGCTGCCCTCTTTGCCACCTATCCCCAGCTAAACCCGCTTCAGCTTCAGGATATCCCCCTCGGTCAGCAGTATGCCGGTTTAGGCATCGATCGGGCCTTGGCGCTGTGGGGGGCGGGGCAGGGCTATGGCTGGCCGGTACTGGTGATTGATGGCGGGACTGCTTTAACGGTGACGGGGGGAGATAGGGACCGAAATTTAGTGGGGGGTGCGATTTTGCCGGGATTGCGGCTGCAATGGTTGAGTTTAAGCCAAGGAACGGGACAATTACCGTGGGTGAAGTGGTCGATCGAGGCGGGACTGCCCGATCGGTGGGCACGGTCACCGGAGGGGGCGATCGCCAGCGGAGTCTTGCACAGCGTTATGGCGGGGTTACGGAGCTTTATTGAAGACTGGCAGCAGCAGTTTGGAACGAGTGCGATCGTGATCACGGGGGGCGATGGTGAACTGTTGTTTCAGTTGTTAAAGCAGAAATTTCCCACAGCAAGTTGGCAAAATCACCTATATTTTAACCCTCATCTCGTTTTTATAGGTTTAGCAAGTTGTTAAGCTCACCCCACTTTACCTTTCGTCCCCTTTCCCTCTACCGTTGACAGTGGACTGCTTACCCCCACTGTGTGCCATGATTCCCTTTATGACTACCCTACTGGCTCTTTCCCTTGTGATTTGGCTGTTTTTGCTGCTGGCCTGGGGTCAGTTCTGGCGTTGTGACCAAAAACTCCCCGATCGACTACCGCAACCCCTAGATCCAGCCCAAGCACCCCCGATCGCCATTGTCATCCCTGCCCGCAACGAAGCGGAAGGCATTGGCACCTGTGTCACCTCCCTGCTCAGCCAGGACTACCCCGGTTCCGTGCGCCTGATTGTGGTGGACGACCAGAGCGACGACGGCACGGCTGAGATCGCCCGATCGGCAGCCGAAACCCTCAATGCAAGCCATCCCAGCGAAGCCGATCGCCTCACGGTTCTTCCCGGTCAGCCCCTCGCCCCCGGTTGGACAGGCAAACTCTGGGCTTTGGAGCAAGGTACCCGCTATGCCCAAGCTTTAGAGCCTCAACCTCAATATTTACTCCTTACCGATGCAGATATCGCCCACGATCAACAAAATTTGAGCCAACTGGTTCACAAAGCTGAAACGGAACGCTTAGATCTGGTCAGCCTGATGGTGCAGTTGCGCTGCGAAATTAACTGGGAAAAGCTCTTAATTCCCGCCTTTGTCTACTTTTTCCAGCAGCTTTACCCCTTTCCGTGGGTTAACAACCCCCAGCGCAAAATGGCGGCAGCAGCGGGGGGCTGTGTTTTGCTGCGATCGACGGCCTTAAACCGCATTGGGGGCATTGGTGTACTGCGGGATGCCCTCATTGATGACTGCACCCTCGCGGCCCAAGTTAAGGGAAGCCTCCAGCCCAAAAACCGTAACTTTTTCCCCATTTGGCTAGGTCTTGGCCCTAAAACCCAAAGTCTACGGGCCTATGACACCCTAGATAGCATCTGGACTATGGTAGCCCGGACAGCCTACACCCAGCTTCAATATTCACCGCTACTGCTGGCCGGTACGATCGTCGGCATGGTTTTGGTTTATCTGATCGCACCGATCGGCCTTCTCACCGGCCTAGTTACCCAAAATCTGACCTTTATCCTCCTGGGTGGGGGAACCTGGCTCCTCATGGCCCTCTCCTACTGGCCTACGGTGCGTTTATACCAAATTTCACCTTTTTATGCCTTCACCCTACCCTGGATCGGCTTACTCTACACCCTCATGACCCTAGACTCAGCCCGTCGCCACTGGCAAGGCAAAGGAGGAGCTTGGAAAGGCCGCGTTTACCCCCAAAGTTAAGTTTAAACCTGGAAAATTGCGAATACTTGGCTTGACTGGAGAAGCCTGTGAATATTCCTGAGTTTCTACCTGAGTTACCAGAAGAACAGTATCGAGCACTCAAGGATCAAGCTGCTATGATTCGGCAGATATACTTGAGAAAACCGATCGGCCACAGTAATGTTGCGATCGGGGAGATTTATCTAGACAATGGCTCCTGTTTTGGGGCAGGGGCTACCTCTAAGGGAGGCCGTAAAAGTCCGATTCCGCAACCTCCACCGCGATCGCAAGGCGGACAATTTGAGCCAAGCTGGGATTCCTACAGCGGGCGGATCATGGATACAGACGCTGAGTTGAAGGTTTTGGACGCAATTGCGACAACCTTAGCAACGCGCTACGATCGAACCGTCTCCGGTTCTTTGTATCTCTATACAGAACTCCAGCTTTGCACCAGTTGTCGTGGGGTTGTGGAGCAATTCCAGGAAAAATTTCCCAATATCTGCCTTTTTATAGCCTGGGATATCCCTTACCCTCCTACCGCTTTGAGCGATTCTCTATGAGCCACCCTACCTCTCTCCAGCACCATACCTTCAACTCTACCGACTTACCCCCATCGGTCGCCTCTGTCCTCCATCAGGTCAGTCAGTATCGCTATGGCGAATTGTATGAAAATGGAGGAGACCAGAGCTTACCCCTAGAGGCCGCAATTTATCAGATTTTTGATACTTTAGAGGCAATTAGTCCGCAAAACCATCCCCAGGTGACCCAAGCTCGCTATATCTGGATGGCCCTGCTGCTGAGTCTTGCGATTTGGCCCGGTTTGGAGTTTTATCAACCCCACAACCCCTGTCCTCAAGAAACCATTAATCGTCTAGAACTTTGGTTATATCTCTGGCGTTCTTTAAAATCGTCTCAAGATCAGAATGAGTTAGAGAACTTGCTTGGACAAGATCCAGATATTAGTCCCTGGCACAATTGGCAAAAATTCCCGGTCAAAGACTCCTGCCCTAGCTTACAGCTCGTCACCGATTGCATTTGGGCTTATGAAAGTGCCCAACGAACCCTAATCAGAGCAGAAGCACGTTCAGCCTGTTTTGATCTGGTGGAAAGCTGCCTAGAGGACTATGCCATTATTGCAGGTTCCGCCCAGCGTCGAGACCTGTTTGACTGGTGGCTCTGGGCTGTAGTTCCGGCAACCCTGACCTTTTCTCAGCCAAAATGGTGGTTTGAGCCACAACATAGCGTAAAAGCAGCGATTATCTTCTCTTCCCCCAGTCTAGAGCAGTCCCTCAAACCCCTTCAACGGTTGAGCTACTTCAATGCAGCAGAAGTTTACAATCAGACCCAGACCGCTAAAGCCCAAGGATTGAGTAAACCGATCGGGCGCTCCCGTTCACCCAAGCTATCACCCTCACCTGTAGGCTCCGATTCCTGCAATCCCCCCCATCAAGCCGCTTAAAACCCAGTTTTCTTAGCCCTCACTCGCTACTATGGAAAGGAGACCGGATCATCAGGGGATCGCCCTGAAGGTTGTAATCCCCACCCCTCCAGCCTTTCCATGTCTGTATCCACCGATCATTTTTATGCAGAACTCCCGGCATTGCAGCAGTTTGCAGACCTTGTGAACCCAGCCAACTACCAAGATGCCCCCAAGGACTGGTATGCACTCGTGACGGATATTCACGGTTCAACGCGGGCCATTGAGGAAGGTCGCTACAAGGATGTGAATTTGCTAGGAGCCAGCTCGATTATCGCCGTTTTAAACGCGATCGGCCACCTAGACATTCCCTTCGTCTTTGGCGGGGATGGGGCTTCCTTACTGGTGCCGCCTCACTGTCTCCCAGCGGGACGGAAAGCCCTGCTTGGGGTGCGTCGCCTTGCTGCCACTGCCTTTGGTCTAGATCTGCGGGTTGGGGCTGTGCCCGTAGAAACTATTCAAGCCCAATCACAGCTAAAAGTCGCGAAATTTAGCCTAACCCCGACCTATGACCAAGCTAGCTTTATGGGTGGGGGCATTACCTACGCCACAGATCTTCTAAAGACCAATCCCCTCTATCAGTTTGAAGAGACAGAGGATAGTCGCAGGGGGGATCTCGGCGTAAATTTGACTGGATTAGAGTGCCGATGGCGAGAAATCCCCAGTCCCCAAGGACAAACCCTCAGCATCATTGTCGCGGCGACCACCCTCCCCCATCCCGATCGATCCCTGACCAAATACCAGGTTTATCAAATTTTTTTAGACAAAATCAAAGAAATTTACGGAACTCCAGAGCAATACAACCCCATTACGCCCCAAGCCCTCCAGTTAACCCTCAATCCTCGCAAACTCTGGGCGGAGGTCAAAGCCAGATCCCAGTCAAGCTCCCTCAGGAGCCGGTTGCAATACTGGGTACAGGTGACCTTTGAAACACTGCTCGGTATTGTGCTGATGGCCCTTAAACTTGAGGATGGTGGGGTTAACTGGGGAAACTACAAGGAAGAAGTCTGTTTTGCATCGGATTATCAAAAAATTGATGATGTTTTGCGAATGATTATCGCCAGCAACCCCGATCGCACCGCCCAACTGATCCAAGCCCTAGACGAATACAGCCAAGCAGGACTCCTCACCTATGGCCTCCACGTTAGCGATCGTGCCCTCCTCACCTGCCTGATTTTTGAGGGGCGCGATCGCCATCTTCACCTGGTTGACGGCGCAGACGGGGGCTATGCCCTTGCAGCCAAAGCCCTCAAGGCTCAGCTCCACCGCAGAGCCAAAAATTGGCACTCCTACCGGAATTTACTGCAATATCGTCAACAACTGGAAGAGTAGCCTTAAGCTAGAGGAGTAGCCCTAGGCTAGGGCTTCTTCGGCCCGTAGGCCCGACTGGACCCGCCAGAGACCGGCATAAACCC
>JBMTWK010000076.1:0-9660 GCA_049452395.1 Prochlorothrix sp.
AAAATCCCGGATTGGTACGGTTTGAGCTGCTTCAGACTCCGATCGGAGGGCTGAGACCCTACTAACTTCGTAGACCCCTGAATAGTTACACTGGAATCAATGATCTGCAAATCTGGATTGCTGGCATTTGCCACTAAGTCTTCTAGAAATTCCTCCATTTCCAGCCCATTTTGCACCAATACATCGGCTTTAGCCAGTCGTTGAACATCCTCCGGTCTAGCTTGAAAATCATGGGGACCAACATTCGTCGGAAGGAGTTGGGTAACTGCTACCCGATCGCCCGCCACTGCTTTTGTAAATTGCGTAATGGGCAGGAAAGTCGTCACCACCTGCAATTCATCCGTTGTTGCGGCTGGTGACGCATCGGATTGAGGCGAATCAGAACGGGTGGTCGGCCCATTGGTGGCACAACTTCCCAGGCTGAGGGCGATCGCAGACATTACCGTAACAGACAACCGACGAACGAGGTTGCTAGATGGTTGTAGTCTTGTCTTGCAATGAATCATGGGAAATCTTCTCATAGCGAATTGGAAAAATGAATGGGTAAATGTAATGAAGGGGAGAATCCCACTTTGGAAGAAACTTGGTAGGGGTCGTGCCCCTGTGCTGACCCTCTTCGGTCCAAAACCAGGGCAACCTTACTCCCCCTTCTGCAACATCAACGCCACATCTCTAGCAAAGTAGGTCAAAATTAAATCCGCCCCTGCTCGTTTCATACTCGTCAGCATTTCCAGAACTACCTTTTTCTCATCAATCCAACCCTGTGACCCAGCAGCTTTGATCATGGCGTACTCGCCACTGACGTTGTAGGCGGCAACAGGTAAATGGGTGTGCTGCTTGATCTGGCAAATAATATCTAGATACGCCAGTGCAGGTTTGACCATTACAATGTCGGCACCCTCCGCAATATCGAGATCCACTTCCTTAATCGCTTCTCTCGCATTAGCAGCATCCATTTGATAGGTCTTCTTATCACCAAACTTGGGGGCTGAATCTAGGGCATCCCGGAACGGACCATAGTAGGCAGAGGCATATTTGGCAGAGTAGGCAAGGATGCCCACATTGATCCAACCTTCTGCATCCAGGGCTTTGCGAATCGCGCCCACCCGACCATCCATCATGTCCGAAGGCGCAACAAAATCGGCTCCGGCTTCTGCCTGAACGATCGCCTGCTTCACCAGCACTGCAACCGTTTCATCATTGAGAATTTTGCCATCCTGCACAATGCCATCATGTCCCTCACTGCTGTAGGGATCGAGGGCAACATCGGTGATCACCAGAATAGGGGGAACGGCTTGTTTAATGGCTCTCACCGCACGGGGAACCAAACCACCGGGATTGTAGCTCTCCGTCCCTGCGTTATCTTTCTGGTCGTAGGGAATGAGTGGGAAAAGGGCGATCGCCCCTATCCCCAACTTATCCGCCTGCTTCACCTCATCCACCAGCAAATCCAGGGTGTAGCGGTAGCAACCGGGCATTGACGGTACTTCTTCCCGCTGCCCCTCTCCTTCCATCACAAACAGCGGATAGATCAAATCCTCAACCCGCAGAACAGTCTCCCGCACCATCCGACGCAGGGTTTCCGTTCGCCGTAACCGCCGGGGACGATGGGCGATCGCGGGCACAGCAGATTGGGCTGGGTGTTCAGAACCGACGGAATCGGTCTCTGTTGGGGGAGTTTGAGATGCAAACGTTGAGGTTTCAGTCAGGCCCATAGCAGAATGAGAATGATTATCGTTCTCTTATTGTACAGGACTCGCTGTGAAAAGTGACTCATCCTCCCAAGAAAATGCAACCCATTAAAGGCACAAAAAAATCCCCGAAAGCAGAGGCGCGATCGGGGAGTAAAATGATGATAAAATGAGCTTTTGGGTGATGAACCCAGAGCCAAAGTCTAGGCTTCTTGAACAGCGGGATAAACGCTGATTTTCTTGCGATTCTTGCCTTTGCGCTCAAAGGTGACAATACCATCCGCCATGGCAAACAGGGTGTCATCACTGCCACGGCCCACATTCACACCGGGGAAAAACTTGGTGCCCCGCTGACGCACCAGGATATTGCCAGCCCGGACCACTTGGCCACCAAAGCGCTTCACGCCAAGGCGCTGGGCATTAGAGTCGCGACCGTTCCGGGTACTGCCCGTTCCTTTCTTATGAGCCATCGTTTACCGTCCTTGTGTAATAGATGTAATAACGTTGTACTTGTCGTTAAGTTCCTAGTCTACATCAGACTCAGAAACCGGCAGATCTTCCGAACCCTGGCTCTTGGCCAGCAAACTGCCCCCAACCGTAATGGATTCAATCATCACCCGCGTTAAATCTTGGCGATGACCTTGGCGCTTGCGGGTTTTCTTCTTGGGGCGCATTTTGTAAACCAAGATCTTCCGGCCCCGCAGATGGCTCATAACGGTCGCTTCGATCGTCGCCCCTTCCACATAGGGCTGGCCGACATGGGTTTCACCATTGTGCTGGATAAGCAGCACCTTATCAAAGGTCAGGGAAGAGTCGGGATCCAAGCCCAGGCGATCGAGGTCGTAAAAGCGACCCGGTTCCACCCAAAACTGTTTTCCGCTTGCTTCAACAATCGCGTAGGTACTCATAACTTAATTCTCAAGGGATGCCGTACAGGTAGCCAGCAACACACCAGCTTTTCTAGAATCGTGATCGATCGTCTAATTCAGGAGAGTCCTGCTGATCCGAGTCGATAACCTGATCCGAGCAAGTGATAGCGACAGTCTTCCATCATCTTATGGAGCCTGAACCCTTGTCAAGGGTTGCCAATTGCCCGCCGCAATAAACGCAGCCCAATAAAAGGGATGGGTCGTCCCCGGATCCGCCAGAATTTGCAGTTGAGCTTGGCGCAACGCTTCACTGCGCCCGTGGCGATCTTGCAGTAAGCCTTGGTAATAGTACGTCATTAAATCCCGCGTCACCGCATCACTCACACTCCAAAGACTCATGACCTGGCTCTCCGCCCCTGTGAGCGTAAAAGCCCGCCGCAGCCCGTAAACTCCCTCACCACTGGTTACTTCACCCAATCCCGTCTCACAGGCCGACAAAACCACCAATTCTGTCCCCCGCAAATCTAGCCCCGTCACCTCCAGCGCTGTCAGCACCCCATCATCCTCCCCCGACACAAACTGATTCACCCCCGCAAACACCAACCCCGATCGCAGCAGGGGATTCTCGCTCTCCTCTGGGTTTGGGTTGTTGCCTTGATTGCCTGCCTCAGCCGGTAGGAAAAAGCCATGGGTCGCTAAATGCAAGATCTCAGGGCTTTTAAGGGTTTTAACTTCGGTTTCCGTCGCTTTCCCTTCGGTGATAACGGTAGCTTGGGGGAGAAAAGTCTGAAGGGCTGCGGCTTCTTCGGCAGTGCCGGGGAGGGGAGACCAAGCGATCGAGGTGAAGTCCAAAGAGCGGGACTGGGCTGGAGGGGAAGGGCGATCGGGCGCAGAATCGGACACAGCAGCACTAGGGACAGGATTGACGAGATTTTCCGGTAAATCATAGGTGGGATTGGCCAAAATCACCGGCCCTGTGGACTGGACCGTGCTCGATCGATCGGGAAATAACCGCAACAAATCCCGTCCTGATGAGAGATAGCTCAATTCATAGCGTTGGATGAGATACCGGCCTTCCTCATCCCGTAATGCACCAAAGGGTAACAAATTTAGGCCAGCATCGGGCGAAATCAACAATAATTGCGCCTGATCCAGATAGGGGGCCAAGGGTGCAATCAGCAACTCATGGAGTGCTCGCCCGATCGCCCATGCCTGTTGTGGCCCCTTGCTGGGATCCCGAAAGCGCTGACGGGCCAGATCTAGCCGCTGCTCCAGCACAGCAGCTTCCCCCAAATCGACCCCGATCGGCTGCCCCTGGGGCGGCACCAAATAGACCCCATAGCGGGCCGGGGCCGATCGCTGGCCTTGGGGAGCCGTCACCACATCGGGCTGGTAGCGGAAAAACTCCAGCAACACCGCATCCGCTGGAATACGCCGTTGAATCGCCTCCAGGGTAATTTCGACGGTTTCCTGGGCAAAAGCCGCACTTTTTTCAGCCAGATCCTTTTCCTGCACCTGAATTTCCTGCTCTAGGCTGGCAATCTGGGCTTGGTAGTCGGCTGAGGGGAGATTGCCCTGGCCCTGTTGCAGGAGGCTAGCCAAATCCGCCCGCAGTTGGTTGAGCCGATCGAACTGAACCTGATCTTCAGGAGTCAAATTCTGGCGCAGTCGCTGCAAACTTAGGCTAGTTGCATCTAAAATCCGCCCTTTACGCTGAAGCAGTGCCGTTAGCCCCAGTTCCTTCGCCCTGGGATTATTGGGCTGATATTGAAGGTTCAAGGTCAGGGCTAAGGAAATCGTTGTATTGAGGGTGGCCAAGTAGTTGCGGCGTTGTTGCTCCGTCAGGGCAGCGAGGTTAATTTGAAGGTTCTGCTCTTCTAGGGCTAAGACTTCCTCCAGTTGCTCCAGGGTTTCCCAAAAATCCCCCAGAGCAAAGCTGACTTCAGCGCTATTTTTGAGATAAACGGCCAGACCCGGGTGACGATCGCCCAAGCTTTGGCGGGTCCGGCTCAACAGCGATCGGTAACGCTCGCTACTGGTGCGATAATTGCCCTGATTATAGGCTAAACGGGCTAGATTATTGGCTGTAACCAGGGTATTAGGGTGAGAATTGCCCCATTGGCTCTGGAGCAGGTCTAAGGAGCGCTGATATAATGGCTCCGCCCGCTGAAAGTCCCCCTGATCTTCATAGACAGCAGCTAGGTTACTGAGGGGAATCGCCAAGGTCGCATCGTTTTGGCCGAGATTGGCCTCTAGGATTTGTAAAGCTTGCTCTAAGGCCGTAATGGCCTCCGATCGTTGGTCCTGAGCCTTATACAGTGCGGCTAAATTATTCAAACTGGTGGCGATCGTGGGGTGGTTTGGCTCCAACGTTGCCTCAAAAATGGCAAAAGCCTGTTGGGCTAAACGGGTTGCTTCTTCTAGGTTGCCTTGAACTCGGTATAAATTAGCCAAATTATCGAGCAATATGCCCTGATTGGGTGAAGCTTGCTCTGGATCGCCAAAATCCCCATAAAGGGCAATGGCACGGCGATAGGCTTGCTCTGCGGCGCTGTAGTTGCCCTGGTAGCGATGGGCAAGGGCCAAACCGTTGAGGCCAGGGACCAAATCCAAAGGAGTTGAGTCGGGGAGCAGACTGCGGCGATCGATCGCCTGCTGATACCACTCGATCGCCTGCCCATAGTTCCCCAGCCGCGTTGCCACTTTTCCCCCCAATTCCCAGGCCCGCACCCATAACCAATTGGAAGCCATAGGAATGGTCCCTAAATCTGCCAAAATAGCCTCTACCTCGCTCAGAACCGCTTCCCTCTCCCCATTATCCAAGAGAGTTTCAGCAGCCACAAGGCGACGATCGATCGCCACCTGCCGCTCAAAATCCGGAGGTAAAGCCTCGCTAGGACTGCCTTGGGCTTGCAGAAGAGGGGCTGGGGTGGACCGATCGGGGGTTAAGGGAGCGATCGCCGCCGTAGCGATCGGATCGCGGGACGGATCAACGGGATCGATCGCAGCCCAACTGGGCGGAATCTTAGCACCACTGGCAGCAACCACAAGCGTCAGCCCCCAATGATAGGGCTTTTTACCAAGCTGAAACCTAGAAAATCTGTTAAATCTAGATATTCTAGGCAATCTGAAACGAAAAAGCGAAAT
Organism: Prochlorothrix sp.; assembly: GCA_049452395.1. Lineage (GTDB taxonomy): Bacteria > Cyanobacteriota > Cyanobacteriia > Prochlorotrichales > Prochlorotrichaceae > Prochlorothrix. Next base: position 5,708 of record JBMTWK010000076.1, read on the forward strand.
CCATCGTAAAAATATAGACATTGACTCAGCCCTTAATAAAGTCCTAAATAAAGTAAAGGGAAAGATTCAAACCCATTAGAACCAGCAATAAAATCGTATTAATCACAAAATCTCGGCTATGTTCCCTTAATTTGCGGTAAACAAAGGGAGGAGGAGCCGAAGGGTTTTGGAGTTGGGCCTGGATTTGGCGAAAGAGGAAACGCTTGAGGGGTGCGGGAATGCGATCGTAGTAGGGCTTGTAGCGCAGCACCGTGCGGATGAAGTCCACAATATTGTAGACCGTCACCCCAGTAAGGATAAGACGGAAAAGACTGTAGAAATTGAGATCCATTGGTGCCCGACTCCCGTAAACTGAGCTTTGCAAGTGCTGTCATTGCCCCCCTGCTGACCCTGCCTCTATGCTACACCTATCTCGATCGGTGCTCTCTACCCTCCCCCCAATTCAGTTCCCCCGCCGCCAACCCGCTGCCCTCCTGCGGCTCACCGGGGGCATTATGGCGATCGGCCTCGGTGCCTGTCAGGCCCTTTCCCCCGGCCCAACTCCCCGCAACGACAGCCTCCCCACCGTTGCCCCCCAACCCAGCCCCCCGGCCCAGCCCCTCCATCTCCTCACCTGGCCGGGCTATGCTCCCCCGGAACTGGTCCAAAAATTTGAGGAAACTACAGGATTTCCGGTAGAAGTCACCTATATCAACTCCAACGCAGAGCTGATTCAGCGCTTATCCCAGCAAGGCCAAGCAGACTCCCCCGCAGCCTATGATTTAGTCACCCCCTTGGCCAGTGACCTCCCCTTAACCCAGGATCAATATCTGCCCTATCAGCCCCTAGAACTGGAGCGCATTGACAACCTCAAGGGGCTAGTCCCAAATCTAAGTCGCCAAGCCGTGAAATGGAACAATTTCCAACTGGGAAAGGCTAGGCTTTCAACGAGTTCACCCCTCTCCAGCCGTAATCGACAGAATACAGGTCATTCCAGCACAAACACAGCGAATAATAATCCCAATAGCCCAGAAATCCCCAACGGAACCCAGGGACAGTATGGTTTACCGGCAGCCTGGGGGACAGTGGGCCTTGTCGTTCAGCAGCAAAGCCATCCGGACCTTACAGCCTATCGTCATCTGTGCGATCGCTCCCTCAGTCCCGGCATTGCCCTCCCCGATCTCTTTCTCAGTCTCATGGCCGCTGCCTATGCCCAAAAACTCGATCCTTTTAAGGTTCTAGAGCAGGTTCCGCCCGATCCAGAAGCCTGGGACAAAGTACTGGAAGCAAGCAACGAGTATCTCCAGGACTGCCAGGAAAATATCGTAGCCCAAGGGCAAGACCACCAGCAAATGCTGGATTTACTCTATGATGAGGCCGCGATCGCGGCTCTGGTGTGGGATAACACCGGCTGGCTCCTTCAGCAACTGAACCCCAACTTTAAGTTTATCAGCCCGGAAGAAGGTGCCCTAGGCTGGATGACTGTCTTTGCCCTCCCACAAAGCGCCGATAACCCTGATGCAGCCTATGCTTGGATTGATTTCCTCTATCAGCCCGATCAGGCCGCTGCCTTTACCCTAACCAGTGGCTTCCTATCCCCGATCGCCGCCACAGTAGACACGCTCCCCGCCCCCCAACAAGACCTAATTCGGCCCTTTTATGCCCCCCAGACCCTCGATCGCATTCACTGGCTCCCACCCCACCCCCTCGCCCTGGAGTCCGTCACAGCAACCTACCTTCAGCCCTAACCTTAACCCTAAACCCCAGCCCTAACCCCAGCTTAATACCAAGAGCGAAACCACATCCGCGATCGGAAAGCAGCTTCTTCTAGGGGTAAACCGAGGTAAATCGGCAACCAGTACAGCAAACCCCAGAAAATCCCCAGCAAGATAACCAAGGCCGTAAGTTGTAACCCAAGGCGACGACTGCGGAACCAGCGATCTAGCAGCCACGCCAGCAGCAGAAAACCGTAGATAGAAGCCGCCATATAGTGATAGAGAAAGAGGCAGCGGCTAACCTCAATCCAGGGAAGCCAATTTGCGCCAAGATTGACAAGGAGGAAGGTGAGGAGTTGGCGATCGATCGGGTGCAGCGCCAGTGAGGAGCGGGGCGGATTGGGGCCAGAAGAGAAGGGGTTAGCGGGGGAAGTGAAGCCGATCGATCGGGCCTGCACCGCAGTCCAGGATTGTAGCAGACCGACCACAGCCGTAGCATAGGCGTGAACTGTGCTGTAAACCTCCGCCCAAAGCCATCGCAGCAGGATTAAAACCGTTAAAACAACCGTCAAGCTAGAAAACCACCACAGCACCGGGTTCCCGATCGCATGGACATCATAAACCCAGGTAATCCCGCCTTCCTTAACCGTTTGGTACCAATAGGCAACGGGCCGCACCAGCCAGGGCCACCCCCACCACTCCGAGCAATAGGGATGAATATCCTGGCCACTGCCCACACTGGCATGGGAAAAGAGACCTTGGGCCTGATTTTGCCAGAAACTAAAGTCTCGATTCAGCCAGAGGTGGGGCACCCATACCAAACGGTAGAGTAAAAAGGGGGCAATGCCGAGATAAACCAGGAAATCGCTCCAATGGAGGCTAAGTAAAGCACTTTCCAGGGAAGTAGGGGCTGGGGGCGAAGAATCTGGACGGGGCGATCGGGGCTGAACCCCAGGCCACCTCAAGCGCTGGAGGTAGGGACTAAACAGCGTTAGGCGGGAGTCTGGCCGCGATCGGCCTTGGGACGGTTGGGCAGACTGCCCCCGATCGATCGCCCCCCAACCCTGCCCTAAGCACCCCCAAGCCCAATCCTTCAACCACTGCCAATACTGCCCCAGCCAAACCAGCCCCCACCAGCCCCCTAGCCCCAAAATAAAGCCTAAACCGTTCCATTTAACCGCGATCGCACTCCCCAGAAAAATTCCCGCCCCCAGCAAGCTTAATCCTGCCTTTCGGTCTCTTTTAGCATGACTTTCTAGCTCACTGTCCTGCCCATGCTGGATCCGCAGCGATCGCAAAAATAACCACTGTCCCAACAGGCCAAACAGCATGATATAGATATTAATCAAAGCATAGCGAGACTCCACAAGAAGCAGGCCATCACAGGCAAGCAAAACCGCAGTAATCAGCGCATAGGTGCGCCGCTGGGTTAATTCATAGGCTAGGGCAGCTCCCAGGAGCGGTAACAATGCCCCAACCCCCGCATTCAACCAGCGATAGCCCCACGTTAGCCCTTGAAACCCCTCCTCAACCGTTACCGCTGGCTCCCCCAGTTCCCAACCCAAGCCTTGGGCGATCGCCGCGATCGCCCCTTGGATAAACTGGCTGGACCAGATGCCGAGGGCAATGCAATATTTACCGAGGGGGGGATGGTTATCAAAAAAAGGGATTTGGTGGAGATAATTATAGGCAAATTGGGCGAAATAGACCTCATCAAAAACCAGCGTCGGAAAGCGATCGAGGCTCCAAAAGCGTAGCCCTAGGGCAAAGCAAAAAAGACTAAAAAATGCAAATCTAAAACTAAAGACTTTGGACTGAAAGACCCTAGAGCTAAGGAACGTTTGGCCAAGGGTTTGCATAATTTTGGAAGCAATCATAATAAAGTCTTAAATCAAAATCAAATCCAACTCTAAATCTAGTCTAAATCTAGTCCAAATCGGGTCTAAATCCGGTCCCAACCAAATCCCAAACCGGGTGCATCCCACTTTGGAAGAATCTGGGTAGGGGTCGTGCCCCCGTGGCTCCCCTCTTCGGCCCCGATCAAAGTTTTTGGGTAACCATTCAGGGGGTCACGGAAGAATGCGGGTTTCAGGCTCTGAAAATCCTGGATTGGTATGGTTTGAGCTGCTTCGGACTCCGATCGGAGGGCTGAAACCCTACTAACTTCGTAGACCCCTGAATAGTTACGTAGGGGTCGTGCCTCTGGGGTGCATCCCACTTTAGAAGAATCTTGGTAGGGGTCGTGCCCCCGTGCCGACC
>JBMTWK010000077.1:0-9651 GCA_049452395.1 Prochlorothrix sp.
TCTAATTGCTGTTCTGTGGTGATGCCCTGAAAGTCCCCAAAGGTTTCCTGGAGAAACTGCGCACTGGCTTGAATTAACTTACCTTGGCTTTTAGTGGCGGGGATTCGGTGAAACTTGACACCAATATTGGAGGTTTCTGCCTGCATCTTGCCCCGATCGGGCATATTCTCCTGGCGAAACTGCCCAAACTGATCAAACTCCAAAAGCTGTACTTCCTTCAGGGAAGAGGCAACTAAGTTGCCCGATCGCTCAATAATATAAATCTGGCCATTCTTGAGTCCCTCCAAGGACTGAAGGAACTGCCCAATTTGCTCTAGGCCCAGTTGGCAGGTCACAATCCCCGCAAATTCACCATCAGGGCCATAGTAGGGCTGTGAGGCGTTAATTTGCAGGATGGGGTAAATAACATTGATGTAAATCTCGCTCCAGGCCGCCCGATTGAGGGTTTCCGCCACGGTGTAGAAAGGCCGCACCCGCACATCATAGTCAAAAACCTGGGTGCCCAGTGCGCCCCAGTCGTCGAGTTTAGGAGGCGTATCGGGGTTGAGGCGATAATAGCTGAGGGTACCGCCCCCCACCTCACTTTGCAAGGCAATTTCAAGGTTACGGTCTTCCGCAAGGCGATTAATCCAGCCCACCCGCAAATATTGACCTTCCGCACTGGCAAAGCCCACATAGCCCACCGATTCTTCGATTAACGCCTGCTGCCAGAGATAGGTTTTAGCTGCATCTGGCTGCTGCCAATCCAGCAGACCCCGCTCTAGGGCGTACAGGTTCATCTGGTTGATGCGGTGGGGGTTGGCAATGTAGGTGCTGACTTGATCGGTGACGTGTTGGGTGAGGCGAGTTTGGAGTTGTTGGGCCAAATCATTAACGGCAGCGGTTCCACTGCGCAGGGACAGCCAGCCCACCAGGGCCACCGCTCCGGTAATTTGGAGCACAAAGGGCACAAACAGGGTGGTGCGTAACCGAACTTTGCGATGGGCAAACAAGGGGATGCGGCTCAGCAGGGAAACCATGGTGATAGGGGGTAGCGGGATGGGGGCGAACCGGACTGGATGCGCCGTGTAGATGGGGGTCCGGCAAGGTTTCTATCTAGCAGTGATGCTCAGCATGACAGATGAAGGTCGTTCGAGGACACAAGTACACCCCTAATTTTTATAGTTCCTAAGGGAAGCGGGCTGAACCGGATCGCAGCGGGTCAAAGCAGGGGGTCAATCCCAGGGGTGTAACGTGAGCCTGAGGGTTAGGGCACAAGCGTGAGGTGCTGGCCTGGGGTTGGGGGGTAGGTGGGGGACCAGGGCAGGGGAAACCAGTCGCCGCTGAGCCAGGAGTTGACCAGATCGGTATAGTGGCGGTGGAAGGGGTGGCCAGACTGGCCGGGGGCTTGAATCCAGAGGCTTTGGTCCCACTGGGCAGGATTGAGGACGATGCGCATGGAGGGCAAGGTATCGACTTGGAGCGCTTCGGCAGCGGTTTCTTTGCGGGCACCCCAGCCGATCGCATTAACCAAACCTGGCCCCCCCGCTGCCGGGTATGGCCCTCGGTTCAGCAAACGTTCCAGGGGAGCGATCCCGGAGCGGCCTAGGGTGGTGTTATCAAAGGTGAGGGTGTGGAGGTCACCCCAGCGCCAAGCTTGGGGATCCGGCCCCAGGAGGTCTTGCACGGTGGCGATCGCCGTTGTAAAAGCCTGGACCAAGGCTTGATCCCGATCTTCAAGGGCTGGTGTGCGCACATCGTCCCACCAGGGGTTTTGGGGCTGCTCCAGGAGCGATCGTACCACCACAAACCAATCGCTATCGCCATCGGGCCAGTAGGGCGCAGGCATCTCATCCCGAAAAACCTGGGCCAGCAGTTCAAACCAAAAGGTCTCAAACAGCGCCGCCTCTGCACTGTCAGCCGTTTGCTGGAAGTCCCAAGCCCCCAGTTGTTGCTGAAGGGTCTGGGCTAGGGGATCGTCAAAATCCAGCGCTAAAAGGCTAGGAATCAGCTCTTGGGCATTGAGGTTCAGAACATCCAGTTGAATCTCGCCCAGACTAGCGGGGGTAAAGGGTTGGCTGGCTTGGGTGATGCGATCGACAATCCGTTGGGCACGGTAGCCATAGGAATAATCGCCAGGAATGGGCAGGCGATCGGGGGTGCGGGGATCGGGGGGCAAAATGGGTTCATTGGCGGTGACGATCCAGCCACGATCGGGATTAAGCAGGGTGGGCAACTGTTCAAAGGGAAGATAGCCCTGCCAGTCATAGGCAGAGTCCCAACCCGGCACAGCATCGCGGCCATCGAATCCCTGGCGCAGGGGCAGTTTACCGGGCATTTGATAGCCAATATTGCCGTCTACATCGGCATAGACAAAGTTTTGCGCAGGCACATCAAAATCTGCCAAAGCAGCCCGAAATTCATCCCAGGTTTGGGCACGGTTGTACTTTTGAATCGACCCCATTAAGTGGGAGTCTTCCAAAGCAGTCCAGCGCAGGGCAAGGGCATAGAGGGGCGCGGGTTCTGTGGCACTGGGGCCATCGCCCAGGGCTTCTGGGGCAATTTGGATGGCTTGGAGACGCGCTTCAACATCGGAGAGCAGGGGGCCGTGGACCGTCGATCGGACCTGCAAGGCGATCGGCTCCTGTCCGGCAACGACGATCGTCTCGTCCCGCAAATCCAGATCAACCCATTCCCCCTCTCGCTCGTACTGGTTGGGGTTGGCGGGGTTGAGTTTTTCAATGTAGAGATCCATCACGTCCGAGCCAGCGTTGGTCACTCCCCAGGCAATGCGATCGTTATGGCCCACAACCACACCCGGAACACCGGGAAATGTGACTCCTACAACGTTATAGGGACAAGTAGGGCCGAGCTTTCGGCAGTGGAGACCAACACCATACCAAATTGAGGGGAGTTGTACACCTAAATGGGGGTCATCGGCTAAAAGAGGCAGTCCGGTGCTGGTGCGATCGCCAGAAACCACCCAATTATTCGATCCCAAACTGGTCCCGTTGGGACTGATCAACTGGCGCAGTTGGCGATCGATCGGGTCTAACCGATCCAAGTCCTCCAGGGCAGCAACCGTAGCGGCGGCTGGCACAGCGCTAAATGGGGTTGATTTTGCTGCTTTTGGTGGTGTTATTGAGGATATTGGCGTTGCTGCCGGTGTTGCCGTTGATAAAGGCGTACAGCGACCCCCTAGACAGTCAGTGATATCAACCGCCAACTGAAAATCATCGGCTGAGAGAACCGAGGGATAATCAAGGCGATGGGGTGGAAATAGCTCTTAAACACGCTCCGGCGGTAAAATCTGCTTCAAAGCCAGCCGCAACCGTTCATCATCAAGATTCTTGCACAGATCATAGGCCATGACCTTCGCCCACGTAAGGGAGTTGACCGGAGTCCAAGGAGCCGGTTGATAGTTGCGATTAAGCAAACCCAAAATGCCATGCTCTAGGCTCAGTTCCGTGCCTTGGCGATCGGCCAAGTAGGCATTCACTCCCGCTGCATATTGGCTCAAAACCGTTTCTAAATCAGCATCTTCCCGTTGAATTTGCTCCCACTCTCGCTCCGCGATCGCCTCCCAGCCCAAAGTCCGCAAAAACAGATCGGTCTCCACCTGACCTTCACCAAACACTTCCGCCAACCGTCCCGACCCCACATGCCGCCAAATATCCATCTGCCAAAATCGGTCTTGAGCCTGGATATAACCCTGGGCAAAAATCAAATCTTCGGTAGTTTCAGCATAAATTTGCGGCAGACCCTGTGGATCCCGCACCACCTCCACCGGAGCCGTTAACCCCGCCAGTTGTAGCCGCCCACTCTCCACAGGCCAGGACTGGCGGACTGCACCCCAGGCCAGCGCCCCCAACAGCACCAGCAGCGCCAAGAGTCCCAAACTCAGCCAGCGCAGGATCGATCGGATGCGCCGCAATCGGGCGGGGGCCGTTGCAGGGGTGGACGGGGAGGCAGGGGGGATTGGGGAAGACCAGGGAAATTTCATGGTGACAGCAGGGTAAAATCCTTTATATTATCCCTGAATCTTGTCTTGAACTCTCAATCATCATGGGTCGAAAAGTAGCGAAATGGGATAGAAAATTCGTGCTTTCTCTCTCTCAGCCCTGAATCCCCCTAAAATTATGGCAAAGCAACTGACGGCAAAGCAACTGACCGCGAACCAATACAAAGCACTCTTAAAAGTATTGGTCGGTATCGCTTGGATTGATGGCGAAATTGCGCCGGAGGAGGTGAAATACCTCCAAGAGATGGCCCAAAAACTGCAACTCGAACATGATCCAGAGATTCAAGACCTGTTACGCTTCGATCGAACGATTTCGTTCCAAGGCTGTATCGGCCTAATTTCTGCCTATCTCGACCAAGATCAGTCCGATGGCAGCTATGAAACGTTACTGCACGCTATTCGATCGTTGATTCAATCCGATGGCCAGGTTTCAGGTCCAGAAAAAGCATTTTTACAAATCAGCCAGTTCCTTCAAGGTGGCCTTGAAAATCCAAAGCTAGCGGCGCAAATTCGCCAATGCCGCGATCTGGATGAGACCATCGCCCTAGCCAAGTCCTGGGGCTATGAAATTGAGGCAGAAACCTTTAAACAGGCGCGACGGCAACTGGGGCGGCTGTCTCGCTTGGTGACGGTCTCGGCTTTGACGATCGGGGTGATTGCTGCGCCCATGATGCCCGCACGGGCGGATACTGCCCCCGCCTCCAGTCCACAAGAGCAGCTCAGCCCTACCTCGGTTTCCCTTTCTAAGGCAGAAGCTGCGCTCCAAGCGGCGGATCTTCTGGATGCGATCGCGGGGGAACTGCGGGGCGCGGAGACGGTGAACAGCGAGCAAGCCGGTGGGGATCAAGTCAGTGGGGATCAAGCCCGTGGGGGCAGTGAAACTACGACAAACCAAGCAAGGAGTTGATAGCTGCGATTTAAAGGAAAATCAGGGCTGATTTGAATAAAAATAAAATTAGTCCTGATTGCGTTAGGGATTGACAGCTTGGACCGTCCAAGATTGGGGATCGACGATCGATCGCTGATAAAGATACCGATCCTGGGGATTACCCCTCAGGCTGAGATAATCGACTTGGTGCGGAGTTAGGAGCAGAATACAGAAGTTGTCTAGGGGCTGAAGGGGAGCGGGAGCGGGAGGGGTAAAGGCTTCCTGGGGCGATCGGGGTTGGCCAGGATCGGGCCACGCAAACTGAAGCCGAGCCGCATCGGACAAATTGTGCCAAAGGTGGTGGCGTTGGCCCTGGCCGATCGGGTCGAAGCTCTCAGCAGTAATCACCACGATCGCACCGCCAATCCTGAACTGCTCACGGGTTTTGGCAAAATACCAACAAATTTCAACGATCGGGCTGTGGCTGAGATCGGTTATTTTCTCACTGCGGCGATCGGTCACAAATTGCAAAACAGAGCTTGTATCGGACTGCGTGGGTTGTACGGACTGCGTTGATTGTACGGACTGCGTTGACTGCACTGACTGCGTTGACTGCACTGACTGCGTTGGTTGTACGGCCTGCGTTGACTGCACTGGCTGCGTTGGTTGTACGGACTGCGTTGACTGCACTGGCTGCGTTGACTGCACTGGCTGAATTAGCTGGCTTACAGGCTGAATCCCTGGGGCGGGATGGCTTGGAGGGTGCCAGAGACCCCGGAAGACCACAGTACGACAATGGGGCCGACCCGCCGGATCCACAGTGGCAAGCTGGACAAAACGACTGTGGGGCTGGGAACGGTTGCGGTGGAGTGCGCCTTGGAGCAAAGCGCCCCAGGGGGCGATCGGGGTAGACATAGCGGGAGTAGAGGTCATGGGTCTAGGTTATTTTCGACCGATCGCGGCGGCTCCCGATCTCCCCCGATTTCAGTTAGTACTCTGCCCCGCTCCATCACCCCCCCCAGGGACTTGGGACAGGGCGCGGGGAGCAGCGGGTTCCGTAGCTTGGGGTGCCGTGCTGCTCGGTCCTGACGAAGAGCCACCGCCAGAACTGCTGTCGATCGGGGCAGCCTCAGGGGGTGCAGGTGCGGGTTCCGTTAAAGCGGGCAAATCTTGCTCAGGGCTGGGGGCAACCTCCAGATCCGGAGCGACCTCAGCCCCCCCCTCCGGTAGAGGAGCTGCATTGGGATCCTGCCAGGAATCCGCCGCCGGTTCGCCATAGCCCTCGGTTCCGTCTTGGAACTCCCGATCGCCCCCCAAACCGTCGCCCTCTTCCCCCAAAAACTCAGACTCCACTCCCCCCTCGGCCCCTGGATAGCCCTCTGGGTAAACCTCTTCATAGCCATAGCTCTCGGTACCATACTCCTCTGGAGCAACACCGTAGCCCTCCTCCATCGATCGGGGCGAATCAAACCAAAGCTGGTCCGAAGACGTGTCTAAATCCGTCATGCTCTCCCCTGGCCAGCTTCGATCGGGAAAACTCTGCTCCCGTTGCAAAAGTCCCGCTTTGGGCAAAACATCCGGCTGGCTCCGGAGCAGGAAACCAAGACTGGCACCGCCAAGGGTCGCCAGAACAGAGATCGTCACCAAAGTCCGAAATGAAGAGGGAGCGGCAGGGGTTTGGGTCACAGTTATGGGGGGAAAAAGGGAAAAGACAGGAACAGGAATCTAGGCAGGGCTATTTCCTGCAATTGTAATCTACTGCTCAGACTTTCTCTGCATCGTCAAGCCGGTCAGGCCGTTGCTTTGATTCTGTTGCGGTCAGCCAAATTCGTAACAAATTTTACAAAATCCTGACATCTCCCCTTGCAGACCCCCCTGCAATCTTGGTCTAATGAGCTTTTGGGCCATTGCCCCAGACAAAAACTTGAAGTGCTGGCCAAGATTCAGGAAGCTTGCCCCCCCTCGCGGGGAAAAACTCCTGCGGCCCAGCGTTTCGGCAAACCATTACCATCGACAGGAATCAAGACCATGGGTCGCGCAAAGAAGGTTGTGTTGGCATATTCGGGCGGTGTGGATACCTCCGTCTGTATCCCTTACCTCAAGGAAGAGTGGGGAGTAGAAGAGGTCATTACTTTGGCCGCTGACCTAGGACAGGGTGCAGAGCTAGAGCCAGTCAAGCAAAAGGCGCTGGACTCTGGCGCATCTATTTCCTTGGTGGAGAACGCCCAGGCCAGTTTCGTGGCAGATTATGCCTTTCCGGCTCTCCAGGCCAACGCCCTCTACGAAAACCGCTATCCCCTGTCTACGGCGCTGGCCCGTCCCCTCATTGCCAAGCTGCTGGTGGATGCAGCGGAGCAGTACGGCGCGGATGCGGTGGCCCACGGTTGTACCGGCAAGGGCAATGATCAGGTGCGCTTTGATGTGTCCATTGCTGCCCTGAATCCCGATATTAAAGTGTTGGCTCCCGCGCGGGAGTGGGGCATGAGCCGCGAAGAGACGATCGCCTATGGGGAGCGCTTCGGCATTCCCGCCCCCGTCAAAAAGTCTTCCCCCTACAGCATCGATTCCAACCTGCTCGGTCGTGCCGTGGAAGCCGGTCCCCTGGAGGATCCCTGGAACGAGCCGACGAATGATATCTATACGATGACCCGATCGATCGCCGATGCCCCCGACGAGCCGGAGTATCTAGAACTGGGCTTTGAAAAGGGTCTGCCCGTCAGCATCAACGGGGAAGCACTGGATCCCGTCACCCTGGTGGAGCGGGTTAACGAGGCCGCAGGCCGTAACGGGGTAGGCCGCATCGACATGATCGAAAACCGCCTTGTGGGCATTAAGTCGCGGGAAATCTATGAAACCCCTGGCTTGCTGGTGCTAATTGATGCCCACCGCGATCTGGAGAGCTTGACCCTCACCGCAGATGTCACCCAGTACAAGCAGAGCATTGAGCGCACCTACGCCCAAATGATCTACAACGGCCTTTGGTTCAGCCCCCTCAAAGAGGCCCTGGATGCCTTTGTCCAAAAAACCCAAGAACAGGTGACGGGCACCGTGCGCATGAAGCTCTTTAAGGGCAATTGCACCGTAGCCGGTCGGAAGTCGTCTAATTCCCTCTATTCCATGGATTTGGCCACCTACGGCGCTGAAGACACCTTTGATCACAAGGCAGCGGAAGGCTTTATCTATGTTTGGGGAATGCCCACCCGCGTCTGGTCCCAAAAGCGCCGCGACACCGTGTAACCATCAACCCCTAGCCCCTAGGATCGCCCACTTGCAATCGGCCTCCCAACTCCCCCCCCTGGGATCGCCGATTTGCAATCGGCCTCCCAATTGCAAAACCCTCACCCTAAATCCCTCTCCCTAGGGGCGAGGGACTTGATCTGCTCCCTGGGATCGCCGATTTGCAATCGGCCTCCTACTCCCTCCCCCTGGGATCGCCCCCTCTGGAATCGCCAATTTGCAATCGGCCTCCTACTCCCCCCTTTGGGAGAAAAGGCCGGAGAATAAGGGGTTCACGTTATGCCAGATCACATCCTGAGGGTAGGGGGAGGTTACTGAGACTCTCGAATCATTTGGTTTTTGTGCTTGTCTACGGCCTCATCCCAATCCAAAGGGCGACGATCGGGGCCGGAACCGCCCAGTGCAGGGTTAGCCAACGCAGGACTGCTGAGGATAGGGTTGCTAAAGATAGAATCGCCAAAGGCAGCATTGCCGAGCATCGGCTCACCCAAGGTACCATCCGGCCAAGTTGAGCCGATCGCCGGAACCATCACCCGAACCCCACGGGCTGCACACTGGGGCGATCGCAACACCTCCGGCTCCTCCACAAACACATTTAACTGCAACAACTCCAGATGGTAGTGCAGGTCGGTATAGCGCGATCGTTGCTCTGCGGTGAGGGTCTTGAGGGTCGAAATCTGCTGCGCTGTGGTTGCAGCCATCGACCAATTTTGAGAACAAATCTGGTCCCAGAGTCTTGTCTCTAGCTGGCCTAAAGTTTTGGTTTGAGCAAGGACCAGAGGGGGAGCGACCAAAGTCGCGGCCAGCCAACTGCAAGCGGTTAGCCCCAGGCTAGCCAAGGTCGAGGCAAAAAAGCGGTAATTCATAAGCTCAGGGAGGGGGGTAGAGTCGGGGAATTGCAAGGTTTTTTTTGGGATTGCAAGCTTTTGTAGGATGGACCTAGGCAAAGGCCACGATCGCTAGGGTTTTGCCGATAACGTCGCACAGACAGCCAACGCTTCCAAAACTTGGCTGGGATAGTTTTCCATATAGCGGGCCTCCGCCTCGGTCACCAATTGCTCCTCTGGATAGAGGGCCAGCAAGGTTGTAATGTCAGACACACTGAGGCCACTCACCACCGTCTCAAACTGCTCTGAGGTATCCCCCGCAAAAATCGCCACCGACTCGGCATTATCCAGCCCCGCCGCACAGTCCTGCACCGTATGCCAAGACTCATGGACCAGGGTGTTAGCCATCGCTTGGCTATTGTCCTTGGTATTGTTCACACACAACACCATTTCGTTGTCTTGAATATCGTAGTAGCCATAGAGCACGGCCCCGGTTGTCCCGTCTGCTCCGGCTGCCCCGCCAACCTCATTGGCACAGGATTTCTTAGCCACCACCACCCCTATATTTTGCAAAGCACCCATCAACTGGGTCACCAGCCGAGGCTCTGGCGGCTTGTTCATATAGGACAAATCAATACAGCGCCCATCCTCGGTATAGATATAACTAAAACTTTCACAGGGGTTCAGTTGTTTGTCTAGCGGCTGAGCGGGGCGTTTAT
>JBMTWK010000078.1:0-9635 GCA_049452395.1 Prochlorothrix sp.
TCGCTAGAAAATGCTGCCGAAAAAGTCTACGGCTTCCTTGAGGGCTTCGATGCAGGTGTCGATCTCCTCTTTGGTGTTGTAGAAATAGAGGCTGGCGCGGGCGGTGGACTGTGCCCCCAGTTCCCGGTGCAGGGGTTGGGTGCAGTGGTGACCGGCGCGGATGGCGATGCCGGATTGGTCGAGAATGGTAGACAGGTCATGGGGATGGACTTCGCCCGTGGTGAAGGCGGCTAGGGCTGCTCGACCGGAGCCGTCTGCCTGGGGTTTGGGGCCGTAGGTCCGCAGGGTGGGGACTTCTTCCAGGCGCTGGAAGAGATATTGGGTTAATTCGGCTTCATAGGCGTGAATCTTGTCCATACCCAAGCCCATGAGGTAATCTACCGCTGCTCCGAGGGCGATCGCCTCACCAATGGCTGGAGTTCCCGCCTCAAATTTGTGGGGAATGTCGGCATAGGTGGCGTGATCAAGAAAGACATCGGCGATCATTTCGCCCCCACCCAGGAAAGGCGGCATCGATCGCAGCACCTCGGCTTTACCGTACAAAAAGCCAATCCCCGTTGGCGCACACATTTTGTGGCCCGAAGCCACCAGCCAGTCGCAGTCCATGGCCTGGACATCTAGGGGCAAGTGGGGCGCACTTTGGCAAGCATCAACGAGAACGCGGGTGCCCTGGGCATGGGCGAGGCGAATCACCTCTTCAACGGGGTTAATGCAGCCCAAGGTGTTGGAGCAGTGGACGAGGGAGACTAATTTGGTCTTGGGGTTGAGGAGGGCTTTGAACTGCTCTAGGTCAAATTCTTCGGTTGCCGTCAGGCCCACAAACTTGAGGACTGCGCCGGTACGCTGGGCAATCATCTGCCAGGGAATCAGGTTGCTGTGGTGCTCCATGACGGTGAGGATCACCTCGTCTTCGGCTTCTAGTTTGGCCATGCCCCAACTGTAGGCGATGAGGTTAATGGCTTCGCTGGCGTTGCGGGTGTAGATAATCTGCTCTGGCTTGGGCGCGTTGACAAACCGCGCGACCTTTTCCCGTGCTCCTTCATAGGCATCGGTGGCCCGTCCGCTGAGGGTATGGACTCCCCGATGGACGTTGGCGTTGTCCTGGTGGTAGTAGTTTTGTAAGGTTTCTAGAACAATTTGGGGTTTTTGGGAGGTGGCGGCGTTATCAAGGTAAACCAGGGGTTTCCCGTTGATTTTCTGGGCTAAAATCGGGAAATCGGCGCGAACTTGGGAGGCCAGGGTGGGGGTTTGGAGTTGAGTCATGGGGATGGTTGGGCTAAAGATCTGTAGGGGTGGGGGGTCAATGGCGGTGCAATCGCGTCGGGGCAGGCATTCCCATTCTGGATGGTCCGGGTATAGGGTCCAGCACTGAGGATGAAGTCACATTCCCCGGTTAAGCCTTGGGCGGTGTCGGCGGTTAAGACCTTGCCGGAGTGGATAGCAAAGGGCTTTTGCTGGGTTTTCTGGCTCCACCGTTCCAGTTCTAGCAAAATCGGGGCAATGACAAACTCCGATCGGGCTTTTTCACTCCCTGACTTGAGGCCAAAATCTTGCCCTAGGCGTAGGGTTTCCTGGAGCCAGTCGCTGGGTTCGGCGGGAGTCACATCAGGAAACAGCCGATCGCTCTCTTCGGTTAAACCAAAGGTGAGTAGCAAACCTTCAAGGCTAAAGTCACGGTAGGCCATGGTTGGGGTCGTGCGCTCCGTTGTGTGTTAAGCCACTGTGTGCTGAACTACCCAAGCCGCGATCGATCAAAAAACCGAGGGTTTGGAAGAGCCGATCGAGGTCTGTCAGGGTTAGCCCCAGGGTTTCCTTGGTGAAGGTATCGCCCTCCAGTTGCCCAAACTGCCAGAACTCCCCATCGGTGACGACCCCATAAACCTGAGCCGGTGCCCCCAGCCGCTGAGCCGCAATCAGTTCCGCCAGACATTGGCCCCAGCCCTCTGCAAAATTGTTTTGCTTGGCCTCGACGATGAGGACGATCGGTTGACCGAGAATGGTCTTACCCAGGG
The DNA here is from genome assembly GCA_049452395.1 of Prochlorothrix sp. Lineage (GTDB taxonomy): Bacteria > Cyanobacteriota > Cyanobacteriia > Prochlorotrichales > Prochlorotrichaceae > Prochlorothrix. The sequence goes on from JBMTWK010000078.1 coordinate 2,013, forward strand.
GCGATCGGGTGGCAACCAGATAGTCGGGGATACCGCTGAGGGAGGAGTCATAGGTGAGGCTGCGGTGGCTCCACAGGGTGGCGAGATCGGCAACTGAACGCCCAAATTAACCCAACCCGCCCTTTCCCATTTTTTCCTGTGGGACTTAAACCTCTGTAGGACTTAAACATCCATGGTGCGGCACGCCACACAGCGGGAGAGGCTCTGACGCAGGGAATCAAAGGGAAGTTTGCGGAGAATATCGGCAGCAAAGCCATCGAGAAGCAGATTTTGGGCACTGAGGCGATCGATGCCCCGACTTTGGAGGTAAAAAATCTCCTCATCTTCCAACTGACTGACCGTCGCCCCGTGGCTGCATTTGACGTTATCCGCCACAATCTCCAACTGGGGCTTAGTATCTACCCTGGCTTGGGGAGATAGGAGCAAATTGCGGTTTAACTGGTGGGCATTGGTCAATTGGGCCGCTTGGGGCACATCAACGCGACCATTGAAGACGGACCGGCCCCGATCGGCCACGATCGCCTTATAAAGCTGATCGCTGGAACAGTGGGGATGGCGATACCAGATGCTGCTGTGGGTGTCCACCAGTTGCGCCTGGTTAATCAGGGCCAAGCCTTGGAGTTGGGTGTCTGCCTGTTCGCCCTGGTGGACGACTTCCAGGTTATAGCGGCAGAAATGCGCCCCTAGGTGAACGGCCACGTTGGTGTAGCGGCTGTCGCGGCCCTGACTGACGGCGGTTTTGCCAATGTGGAAGGCTCCGGTGCCGTCCCGCTGAATGCGGCTGTGGTGAACGGCTGCACCTTCGCCTAGGACGATTTCGGTGACGCTATTGCTGAAATAGGTGCCAGCGGCGAGGCCATTGGTACAGCCTTGGCCCAAGGTGACGAAATCTTCGACAAGCTTCAGGGAGCTGTGGCGATCGGCCAGGACTAGGGCGCGGGGGAAGCTGGCGATCGGGGTAGCGCGATCGAGGGTGGAGATCCAGAGGAGTTGCACCGGGGCATCCAGCACCGTGTCGGGGGCTAGGTGAATCCAAGCGACATCATGGAAACTGGCGGTGTTGAGGGTGGTAAAGACCTCATCGGATCCGGGTTGTTGGGCAAGGACAGCGGCGGCGCGATCGGGGTCTAGGCTGCTGGCATTGCCGATCGTGATCCCAGCCGGTAGCCCCTCGGTGGCCGAGAGACTGGGGATGTAGAGGCCATCCACAAAGACAAGGCGGTGGGGAGCCTCTGGAATCAGTAGGGCTTCAAGTTGGCCCAGGGTGAAGCTACAGGAGTTGGCCGTGGCCTGGAGCTGAAGCTGCATCAGGGGCGACAGATCCGTGAAGCGCCAGTCTTCGTGGCGAGTGGAGGGAATGGCCAGTTCAGGAATGCGGGCAGCGGCTTGGCTTTGGAGGCGGGCGATCGGCTCCGGAAATTCCGTGGGGATAGACTGACCCAGGGCTAGCAGTTGGGCCAAATAGGCCGATCGCTTTTCAGCACTGGTTTGGGGAGCCACGGTGTCCGTGTTCGCGGTGATGGGGGCATCGGGGGCAACTTGGACTGTCATTAGACCGTTACCTCCAGCGCGGGATTGCTCTGGGCCGCCGTATCCGCCGGACCAAATTCAGCATCGATCCAGTCGTAACCCTTGTCTTCCAGTTCCAGGGCCAACTCTTTACCGCCTGTGCGGATAATTTGGCCTGCGTGCATCACATGGATATAGTCGGGTTGAATATAGTTCAACAGCCGCTGGTAGTGGGTAATCATCAACACACAATTGTCGGGGCGGGTGAGTTGGTTGACCCCATCGGCTACGATGCGCAGGGCATCAATATCCAGGCCAGAATCGGTCTCGTCCAGAATGGCTAAGGTTGGCTCTAACAGTGCCATTTGCAGAATTTCGTTGCGCTTCTTTTCCCCGCCTGAAAAGCCTTCATTGACGCTACGGCTGAGAAAGGAGGCATCCATTTTGACCACATCCAGCTTCTCTTGGATCAAGTCATCAAAGTCGAAGACATCCAACTCTTCTAAGCCTTGGGCTTTGCGGCGGCTATTGTAGGACACCCGCAGAAAATCGAGATTGGTTACGCCGGGGATTTCTAGGGGATATTGAAAGGCCAAAAAGACCCCTTGCTTGGCCCGCTCATCGGCTTCCCACTCCAGGAGGGGCTGGCTCTGAAAGCTGACGGTACCGCCGGTTACGGTATAGGCGGGGTGGCCTGCTAGCACTTTGGAGAGGGTGCTTTTGCCGGAGCCGTTGCGGCCCATAATGGCATGAATTTCACCGGCTTTAATTTCGAGGTTGACCCCTTTCAGAATGGGGGTGTCGTCAATGTTGGCGGTGAGATTCTGGACAGATAGAATCACCTCGGCATCAGGGTTAATCACGATTTACAAGTTCCTCCTAACAATAATGGTGGTCAGGTTGCAAGATTTAGGGTTGAGGGTCTAGTTTAGGGTGCGATCGGCAGGTAACCAAAATGTTTGACAATTTGGAAAACCCGGTAAAACTCCTCATCCGCGCCCCAAATGGAGAAGGCTTCGGACAGGGCAAAATGAATGCTATCGCCCTCTTCGGGGGCTTGGCGTTGCATTTTCAGAAAGATGAAATTACTGGCTGCGACAACCACCCCATAGAGGGGCTGAGTGCCTTGGAGATGGTGCAACATAAAACTGAGCATGGGACTCAGACCCGCATTCATGGGTAGGGCCAAATCCTCGGACTCCACAAGCATTAATTTAAATTTTGAGGTGATGCTAAAGGTCACCAGTTGCCCATTAAATAAGATGCCGTCATCTTCCACCTCGATCGCAAGGGCGGCTTCTTCTTGGACCTTAAAGGGAGAGGTAAAGAAGTTGCCTAAAAACAGAAGAGGGGCGACGACAATGGTTTGGATGGGACGACCCATACAGGGGACGTGATCCATGAGGTTGAAGTAGGATTGGCGAATGCGAGCCAGTAACAGCTTATCCATGTCGGAAATTTCCGGTAAGTTCTCTCTCCATTCGCTAAAGAACGGATTTGCACTCACTCGTTCAAGACCGTAGCGATCGCGCAGATCATCAAGGCTGAGGTTTTCCAGGCTGGGTTCTGGGGACATGGGCACAAAGATCTTGGCAAAACGGGGAAGGAACGGGATGGAGGCAGAGAACGGGCTAGGAAATTCCAGAGATTGGTGGTATTTGGGTTAGTTTTCTTAGGATTTGGAAGACCGAGTATAGGGAATTGCCCTGGGTTGTGCGGAGAACAAATTCGTCGGAGGTGGCGAAACAAGGAGTTTGGTTGGGCCGTTGCAGAAGCTTGACAAAGAGAAAGTTACCGCCCGTGGTCACTAGGCCATAGCTGGGAAGCTCCGGTTGGGGTTGAGCCAGCAGATAGGCCAACAGTTGCGCTAAACCGGCTTCAACGGATAGATGGGCCTGTTTTGACTCGATGATCAGAAGCCAGACCCGATCGCGGAGAATGACGGCATCTAAGTCGCCCCGGATTTGGGTGCTGCCATCGGGAGTTGTGTAACTGACCGACTCCTCACACCGAAGTTGAAAGGGCGGTAGGTACAAATCAGCCCAGAAAAGCAGCGGGGCAATGACGGAGAACTGCACCGATCGCTCCAGCAAGGGGGGCGATTGGAGGAGGTTTAAGTAACCGGCGCGGATCTTATCCAAGGCTTGGCGATCGGCCTGGGTTAAGTCCGGCAAGTCTTGGCACCACTCTGGGAAAAACTCCCGTGCGGCTTGGTCTCGCAGTTCTTGGAGCTGAACCCGATCGATCAAGTCCCGTAGGGTGACCGCACTTGCCGTTAAACTTTGGACCATCGCCCGGTTCTCCTCCCGAAACTGCCCAATCTTGCCAGATTCTCGGTTAATCCCGGTTAATCCCGGCTAATTCTAGCCAACACTGCCTTCTAGCTTCAGGCTCAGCAGCCGATCGGCCTCCACCGCAAACTCCATGGGCAGTTGATTAAACACATCCTTACAGAAGCCGCTAATCATCATGGAAACGGCATCCTCTGGAGAAATCCCCCGCTGCTGGAAGTAGAAAAGCTGATCCTCGCCGATTTTGGAGGTGGAGGCTTCGTGCTCGACCTTTGCGCCGGGATTTTGCACCTGGATATAGGGGAAGGTGTTGGCCTGGGCACGATCGCCCACCAACATGGAGTCACACTGGGAATAGTTGCGGGCACCTTCGGCCTTGGGACCAATCTTGACGAGGCCGCGATAGCTATTTTTAGAGCGACCAGCGGAAATCCCCTTGGAAATAATGGTACTGCGGGTATTTTTGCCAATATGGACCATTTTGGTGCCTGTATCGGCTTGCTGGCAGTTGTTGGTGAGGGCCACGGAATAAAACTCGCCTACGGAGTTATCTCCCACCAGCACACAACTGGGGTACTTCCAGGTAATGGCCGACCCTGTTTCCACTTGGGTCCAGGAAATCTTGGAGTTGACCCCCTTACAGAGGCCGCGCTTGGTCACAAAGTTGTAAATGCCGCCCTTGCCGTTTTCGTCCCCGGCATACCAGTTTTGGACGGTGGAATACTTAATATCCGCATTGTCCAGGGCTACCAGTTCCACTACAGCAGCGTGCAACTGATTGGTGTCGAACATGGGCGCAGTACAGCCTTCCAAGTAGCTGACCTGACTGCCTTCTTCTGCAATGATTAAGGTCCGCTCAAATTGGCCCGAATCGCCGCTATTGATGCGGAAATAGGTGGACAGTTCCATGGGGCACTTCACGCCCTTGGGGATATAGACAAAGGAACCGTCGCTAAAAACGGCTGAGTTGAGGGCCGCAAAGTAGTTATCGGCCACGGGAACGACGCTACCCAGATATTTCTTGACCAGTTCGGGATATTCCTCGACGGCTTCGGAAATAGAGCAGAAAATGACCCCATGCTCCGCTAGTTGTTCGCGGAAGGTTGTGGCGATCGAGACGCTATCGAACACTGCGTCTACGGCAACGTTACTGAGGCGCTTTTGCTCGGAGAGGGGAATGCCTAGTTTCTCGAAGGTTTCGAGGAGGGCGGGGTCTACTTCATCCAAGCTGTTGAGCTTTTTGGGCTTTTGCTTGGGGGCGGAGTAGTAAACGATGTCTTGGTAGTCGATCGGCGGATAGCCCACCGCAGCCCAGTCCGGCTCCGCCATCTTGAGCCACTGACGATAGGCCTTGAGTCGAAATTCCAGCATAAAGTCTGGTTCCCCTTTCTTGGCAGAAATGAGGCGAACCACGTCTTCACTTAACCCCTTGGCGATTTTGTCCGTTTCGATGTCGGTGACAAAACCGTACTTGTAGGGCTGATTGACTAGGGTTTGAACAGTTGGACTCATAGCCGGTAATGGGTATGCGATCGGTTCCAGGGGCTTAGGGATGGGCACTCAACCATAAAAGCCAACTCAGACAACCCACTGGGGTTATCTTGCCGCCCCTAGGGACGGGGATGACCCGGTGGCAAGCGGCCCATCGTGCAAAACAAAGAAGTGTAGATAGCGCGATTTCTGAGGCTTCTAGGCTAGGGGAGGGATGTTAGCCGCCATAGACAGACTCGATCTCCCCCTTCGCTCAGAGCTGAGGATGCTACAAATTAGAACACTAAAAACAGGGGAAATGGTCTAAAACAAGGCAACTGCGCGGAGCCGTTCGCTGGGATAGGGGTGAGCTAGCCAGCCAGGGGCACCCAGTTGCCTATTCCCTAGACGTAATTGTTGGTGGTACCGCGAATTTGATCCATCGTGATGCTTTGGTCCGATCCCGCAAAGTCGTTGTCCGGTGTCAGGAAGAGCATACAGTGGCACTCCTTACGCTCCCGCATGGGCACACAGGGACAGTTCCAAAAAGCCGCAGCGGCTTCTGCTTCCTTGTCCTCGTAGTGGCGGCAGGGGCACAGGGGCGCACCTAGGTCATCCTTATGCTTGGCTAACCCTTCAATCACAACGGCGGTAACCCCCAAGTCGGCACAAAAATAGGTACCGGTGCGCTGAGCGTAGGTTTCTGCAAACTTACGCATTGCTTCGAGGCTCTTTTCGGTGGCTTGGGTGGTACCAGAAGATGTAGTCATGGGTTAGCGGGTGGAACGAACGACTATAATTTGAGAGACTGGGTAAAACAACACGGTTGTTGCTTAACTCAATCATAGGCTACTTGAGCAACAATGTTGTTGTCAAAGTTAAGATCGACAGGATTGGGCCTTAAAATCTTAACCATTAAAGAAGCACCCTCCAAAGCTGTCCCACTGCTGGGGCCTTCGGTCTAACTTCCCTGGGGAAGCGGCGATCGAGCGGCCTGGGCAATAGGCGGGGAGGGTTGGCCTGAGGTGATTTTCAGCGTTGCGGGAAAAACCATGTCCATCACTCATCACCCCTCGACCAAGGAAGATATTATGCGCTACTTGCTCAAGCAAGGGGAAGCGACGGCCCAGGAGTTGGCCGATGCCTTGGCGATTAGCCCCCAAGCGGTAAGGCGACATTTGAAGGATTTGGAAGCGGAGCAGTTGCTAGAACACCAAACCGTCCAGGTGGGGATGGGTCGGCCTCAGCATGTCTATCATCTCAGCAAAACGGGCCGATCGCACTTTCCTGAAGCTTATGATCAGTTTGCCTTGGGTTTGTTGGATACCTTGGCGGCTCAGTTTCCACCGGAGCAGGTGGCGGAAATTCTGCGGCAACAGTGGCAGCGGAAGGCGGCGGAGTATCGTGCCCACTTGGCGGCGGAGTCGGTGCCCGATCGCCTGAGTCAGTTGGTTTCCCTGCGGCGATCGGAGGGATATATGACGGAGTGGCACTCCCTCACAGAGGCGGAAGCGGCCACGCTAGCCCTAGCGCCCGATCGGACCCCAGCGGATCTATATTTGCTCACGGAATTTCACTGTGCCATTGCCTCGGTGGCCGAGTCGTTTCCCAATGTCTGTGATTACGAGTTAGAGCTATTTAGTGCCACCCTAGAGGGCTGTCGAGTGGAGCGAATCCACTGGATGATGGACGGAGAGCATCGCTGTGGGTATTTGATCCAGGCTCAGGGGATCCAGGCTCAGGCGTAGGGTTCGGGGCTGGGGGTGCTGGGGGCGGCGATCGCGGCGAGATGGGTGCAGGCTTGGTCAAACATCCCTTTTCCCCGCAAAAAGCCCACATTGGCACCGGGACAAATATAGGACAGGGTTTTGGCATTAAAGCGATCGATCACCGTCTGCACACTGCGTAGCTGCCGGGGCCAGTGAAAGGTCTTGCTGGTGCGCAGGGGAGCTAGTTCCCCCTGGGGATTGGGCAGCAGGTGGCGACCGGAAAAGAGAATGCCCCCCTCCCCGGCCCAGTACAGACAGGCGGAACCGGGGGAGTGGCCCGGAGTCCAAAAGCCCACCGCCCGATCGCCCAGTTGAATTTCCCGCTGAAACACCTGGGTTGGAATTTCCGGCAGCAAATAAGCCTCTTGCTCTTGGATGACCACTTCACAGCCTAATTCTGCCTGTATTGCGCCCACATCGGCGATCGCGTTGCGATGGGTGAGGAAAAGCCAGCGCACTCCCCCCCGCTGTTGCAGAAACTCGGCGGTTTCTGGGGTCCAGGGCGGACAGTCCACCAAAATATTGTGGTTTGGGTTGTTGGGGCTGGGGTCGTTGGGGCTGGAGTCGTTTGGGGTGGGGGCGGG
>JBMTWK010000079.1:0-9619 GCA_049452395.1 Prochlorothrix sp.
GTGGTTCTCGGTTTGGGGTTAATTCCCCTGGGCTTACAAGGCATTGCGCCCGAATGGTTCCAGGCGCTGCTACTGGCTCCCACCAGCCAAGAAACCACAGCCTCAGACCCTGAGGCGACTGCCCCACCGCCCCGCCAAGATCTAGAAAACTTCTACTCCCAAGCCCTGATCCCCGGCACAGGCGAACCCACGGGTAATGCTCCAGCCACCTTGGCAGCCCAAGCCGATGCCACGATCGCCCAACTCCCCGATCAGTCCCCTGGATCTTCCTCTGGGCCTTCCCCTGGGGTTTCTGCCCCTGTCGCTCCCGGCGATCGCACACCGCCCCAGCCCGCCGATCCCCCCCAAACCGCCGCCCCCGCCGCGATCGGCCAATCCCTGCCCACAAACCCCACCGCCAGCCCCACCGCCAACCAAGGCCAAACCCGCCTCCAGGTCCGCAACCAAAAAATCCTGCAAACCGCCCGGACCTTAATCCGAGGGAACCAGGCTTCTCAGTTCAGCGACGCGATCGCCCAGGCCCGCCAAATCAAGCCCGGTGAACCGTTCTATAGCGAAGCCCAAGCCGACATTGCCCGCTGGAGCCAAACCATTTTCGATTTGGCCGTGGGCCGTGCCCAGCGGGGGGACTACCAAGGGGCGATCGCCGCCGTTAAGTTAGTGCCTAAGGATGGGGTCTTGGGGGCCGAGGCCGAGCAGGCGATCGTCTACTGGCAAGAGCTAAAGCGGCAAAAAGAAGAGAATATTCTGATTCTGGAAGAGGCCCAGTTGATGATTGACTTTAACTCCGCCTCTTCCTACAACGACGCGATCGCCCTGCTGCGCCAAATTCCGGAGGGGCAAGTCTACTCCTTTGAGGCGCAACGGTTAATGGGAGAGTGGAGCAGCGCTATTTTGGCCTTAGCAGAACAACGAGCCGCTGCGGGTCGCTATGGGGATGCGATCGCCGCTGCGAAACTGGTTCCTCCCGGTATGGCCAACTATGCCGCCGCCCAAGCCGCGATCGAGCGTTGGTCCCGCTAGGACAAATGGAGACTAGCAGACCGGTTAGACACAGGTTCCGAGGGCTGACTTTCCGCGACTTGGTTGGCCGCTTCCACTTGGGTAATGGCACGGCGGGCCACCTCGCGCCACTGGGGATTCGGCCCAAAGTAGTGCATAATCTGCACCCCTTGGCTATAGACGCGGCACGTTAGCTCATGGGGGGTTTGGGTCGGCAGGACCTCTAGGGAGATGGGTTGTTTGAGTTGGCTAGGCTCCAGGCTGGCGATCGCCAACAGCAACGCCTTACTAAAGGCACTGTTGTAGTTGGCCTCCAGACAATAGGGGCGCTCCGCAAGGACATAGAGCTTCAGCTTCCAGGCTCCCTCCTGCTGCACAAACTCCAACCGCTGCACCTTACAGGTCAGAACCGGAGCCGAAATAAAAACCGGTTTCTGAAGGGTTTTATCGCGGTAGTACCAGGTATCGCCTTCACCCCCATCGCAGTAAATGACCTGATGCAGGGCTTCTTGACTAAAGCCTAGGGGATTTTGCTGGGCTAGGTACGTCGCCATTTGATCGAGCGATCGCGCAATACTGCCGATTAAAGAATCTGGATCGGATAGCCCCCCCATTCCCGCCAATTGACTAGCAGGAGAGTGAACCATGAGCGGCTCCGATGACGATGCCAGAGCACTGGCTTCAGAACCATTGGCATCCAAGGCAGCCGAGGGGGCCGCTGGGGCAGGTGTATTCACGCCGCCATAGGGAGAACCGGCATAGTTGGAGGCTGTACCTAGCTCCGATCGATTCTGTTCCCGGTAGCGATAATAGGCTTCTGCGGCTTGGTTCTCCAGGGCCGCAAAGTCCGTCTGGGACGATCCCAAGGCGTTGGGCATATTCCGCATTGCCCCCTTGGCCAAAAGCACCTCATTGGCCTTCGCAATCATCGCAATGGCAACATCATCGCTCACCACCTGTTGCGCATAGCAGATCTTGAGGAGCTGGTTCAGTTCCGTACTACTGAAGGTCAGCGTATAGTCATGTTGCACCATGCATCAGGCTCCTGATAACACCAAAGTCCAAACCATCGGGCACCTAAAACAGCCACTCAAAGCAGCCCATGCCTTCACCCATACCATTGCAAATACCATTGCAACTGTGGGTAGTAGGCGGTTTAACCCCCTACTACTGTAACTGTTTTCCTGAACCGCAGGATCCCACCCTCGACAATCATTACGCCGATCGCACCTCCCACAAGACACCCTCACAGCGTCATCCTTCCCCCAGGGAAAAGGGGTAGGGGGCCAAATCTGCTCAGATCCACTTTAGGATACTTGCCGATGGTGGGTAAAGATGGGGCGCACATTCCGTTGGATAATAGCAAACAGTAACCCTGACACCACGGTCTTGGCCATGAGTTTGGGCCATGAATTTGGGCCATATTTGGGCCATGAATTTGGGCCATGTTTAAACCATAAACTTAGGACCACTTCTCACCCCGCCTTACCGCCATACCTACTGAGCAGACTGTGCGCACCTTATATTTTCTCTTACCTGGGACAGGCTCCCAGTATGCCTGTGGAGGTCTATGGGCAGAACTGAAAACCGTGGACTTGGCGGCAGAGATTGCCCCGGTCACCGTTGTCACCTATGCCCAGCGAGAACCCAACACACCCTTTTTACCGGACTTACTCCACACCCTAAAGCAAGACCCTGTACAGCGGAATCAGAGCATTTTTGTCTTGAGTTGGGGATTCCATGTGCCCAAGCTAGCCCAGCGGCTTCAGGGGTATCACTGCCTTTACCATGCCCACAGCGCAGACTATGGCTTCCGGCTCCCACCTCAGGTTCCCATTATGACGGTCAGCCGAAACACCTTAGGCTATTGGGGGCAGATGGCTCCCAACTCCCTGTTATATTACCTACCCAATGAAATCTCTCCGGATTTTTACGATCGGGGCCAGCCCCGTGACCTGGATATCTTGGTTCAAGCCCGTAAATCTTCGGATTATCTGTTGCAACAACTGATCCCAGCCCTGGAACAGCGGTGCCGCGTTGAGGTGGTGCGGGGCTTTGTGGAGGATTTACCCGCTTTGTTTAACCGGGCGAAGGTGTATTTGTACGATTCAGCGGAGTATTGGGCGCTGCAAGGGGTGACTGAGGGGTTTGGATTGCAGCCGATGGAGGCATTGGCCTGTGGCTGTCAGGTGTTTTCCAGTTTGAATGGGGGGCTGTCGGATTATTTGGATCCGGGGTTTAATAGCCAGAAAATTGCGGGATATGCTACGGGATTTGATTTGGAGCGCATCCTGGCGACGATCGAAGCGGTCAAGCAAGGCCAAGGGCACCGGCTAGACCCGCAGTTGCTGGAACCCCACCGCCGATCGGCGATCGTGGCCCGCTTAGCCGTCATCCTCCGGGAGGTCAACCAGTTTTTCGACTACTGCCAACGGGATTCCCGGTCCGATCTACCCGAATTTAGCCGTCGCCGTTTACTGAGCCGCTGGGTCCAGCAAAAGGGGGAGAAATTAGGGCAAAAGCTCAGCCAGAAACTAGGTCGCCCTTAAAGAAGCACCCCAATGCAACCCAGTGCACCCCAATCCAAAGGGAGCATCGGGAGCATCCCCCTTTAGAAAAACCCCGGCAGGGGTCGCGCCCCCGTGCCGACCCTCTTCGAGCAAAACCGGGACCACCACGGGGAGTTTACTCCGACCCAAGCGGTTAACTCGCCAAAATGGGATAGATCCAATCAAAAGCGCCTCAATCCCCCAGTCGATCGAGAAATTCCAAAACCTCATCGCACCACTCAATCCATTCCTGCTCATAGCGAATGCCGCGACGCAGCGTGAGGTAACGAAAATGCTCGGCGAGGGGGAGATCGGAACTGTTGTGGTACAGCGCTTCTTTTTCGCGGTAGTGGTAGAGCTGGCGATCGTGCCAGTTGCGGCGATAGAGCACTTCCTGGCGCAGCAGCGATCGGGACACCGTAGCTCCCGCCAAGACCTTCACCAATAAATCTTCACGAATCGGAGTCGGTTCGCTGGGTTCCTTAAACCAGAACAAAAGTTCTGCCAAGCCCTGCTCGGTCGCGGAGTAAATTTTCTTGTCTGGCTTACCCGCTTGGGGAATAGTTTCGTAGGAAACCCAGCCCTGTCGCTCCATTTTTGCCAATTCCCGGTAAATTTGCTGCTGGCTCGCCTTCCAGAAGCAACTGACGCTCTCTTCAAAGCGCTTACTAATGTCATAGCCACTGCTGGGTTGATTTGCAAGAACCGTAAGAATCGTATGGGCTAGGGCCATAGGGTGGAACGTCCTGTGATTGCTGTCACTTTACACCAAATGTCCGTGACCGGCTTAATCATTGCCCTGGGCTTACTTATTGATAACGCGATCGGGGTGGTTGATGAAATCCAACTGCGCCTCCAGCAAGGCGATCGTCCCCGCCAAGCCATCAAAACCACCGTAGGACACCTCTGGGTTCCCCTCCTTGCCTCGACCCTGACCACGGTTTTAGCCTTTGTGCCCATTGCCACTTCACCGGGCGGAACAGGGGAGATTCCCTGGTTAAAGCAAGCTTAGTGCCAAATCAGGCGACAATTCCCCACTATAACGGCCAACGAGGCAACACTATCCAAGGCTTTCTCCAAGGCTTTCTCCAAGCAGGCACCCTACCCGCCACCACCTTAGCGCAACTCAAACAGCGACTCCAGGATCTGGACTATCAGTTACCTCCGGGCTATAGCCTCAGCTCGCGCGCTCTTTTACATTCCCCCCGCCTATCTGCTGCTACAGCGGCATTTAACCGCACCCTGAGGTTAACGCGGTTAAATTTGTTCTTCGCCCAACTCTTGGGAAGAGGGGTCCACATCTCCATCCAGGGCTTCCTCTAGGACCATGCCTGCGGCCTCTGGGTCAAATCCGGCGGGGAAAATGGTGAGATAGGAGTAGAGGGCGTTGGAGAAGTTGACCTGGGAAAGGGTGGCATTGAGATAGGCCGATCGCAGGTCTGTGCCCGAAAAATTGGCCCCCTGCAACAGGGCCGCTGTAAAGACCACATTGCGCAGATCCGCCCCCTCCAGGTTGGCATCCCGCAAATCCGCCCCCGTCAGGTCTGCATCCTTAAGCTTGGCTTCCCGCAAATCGGCTCCCCGTTGCCACAAAGGCGGCCAATAGCCATGGAGACGGGCTTCTAGGGCAGCGACGATCGTACCCTGGCCCATCCCGGTGAGCTGGGAGTAGCCGAGCTTGGCATTAACGAGGTTAGCCCGCTCTAGGTTGGCGCGGTAGAGGTCGGCGCGGCTGAGGTCGGCTCCGGCAAGGTTGGCCTCGGCGAGGTTGGCGCGTTGGAGCTTGGCACCAGGGAGGCGGATATTGGGCAATTCAGCGGTGGGGGCTTGGAGGTTGCTGAGGTCGGTCCCGGTGCGGTGGAGATGTTCCAGGGCAATGCGACTGCCCCCCTGCACGACACCCCCCTCTGCGCCCATCACTTCCCAAGGGCGATACTGCTGGGACAAATCCGGCTGCAACAGGCTATTCAGCACCACTAGCCCCAAGCCCACCAATCCCCAGCGCAAAAGCGGCGGCAGAATGAGCCAAGGGGTCGCGGAGCGGGGTTCTCCAGTCAACAGCAACCCTGCAATGCCCTGATTTAAACCGGTTTCAGCCCGGTTCTGGGCCGATCGGGCGGGCGATCGGCCCATGGTGCGCAATCGCTCTGGAGTGCTTCCTTCTCCGGTGGTTGGGGCCTGGGCATAGGCTTGGAACAAAACCCGGTAGCGATCGGGGCTAATACCCTGACGCGCAGCGGCCTCCGATCGCTCCATCAGCTCATACTCCCGGCGCAGGGGATCGGACCATTGCAAAATCGCCGCAAATTCCTGGGAAAGATTGGCGATCGGCGTGGGTGCAGGCTGAAAGAGAGAAATGGAATCCGTCGGAGTCAGGAACTGATCGGGATCCGTGGGCTGCCGCCAGGGGTCAGGATCATCGGCAGTGGGGCGGCGCAAATAGAGATAGTCACAGCGGATGGAATCGGTTTGGGTCGCGTTGCCCAGCACCCACCCCTCAATGCAAGCCCCCGTTAAACAAACCCCCGTTAGGCAAGCGCCTTGGAGCTTGGTTTGGATGAGCTGAGCATTGGTGAGATTAATGTACTGAAGGTTCGCTTCCCGTAAGTCGGCCCCGACAAAACTCGCTCCCGTCAGGTCTAAGGTGTTACTGCGATCCGGCCCAAAACTCAAATTGACCCGCCACAGGCTACAACCCTCAAAATTACGTTCCTCTTGCCCCAAAATTCCAATAAAGAGCCGACGAATCACCCCATAGCGCAGATAGGTTTGGCCATAGTCGCTACTGCTCAGGCCCCGGACCCGATGGAAGCGGCAGTAATCTAAAGTCGCCCCCTGCCAATTAATGCGGCGCAGGGTTGCGCCTTGAAAAATTGCCTCCGTCAGGTTGGCGTTCTGGAACTGGGTACCCCAAGCCAGCCCCGTCGCGATCGCCCAGCGGTTGATCCAGCCCGTCGGTTGCCCCTTGGCCTCAGCCTGAAGATCGCGCCAGCCCAAACTCAGCCCCAGAATCAGCCCCAAAAAGGAAGCCGTCGCCACCATGACCATACTGGGAAAAAGATCCAAAACATCCCCAGCCATGACCAAACCCACCGCCACCGCACTAGCGCCCCCCAGGGAGACGATCGCACTGGCCAGCATACTGCTCCCCGGCTCCCACTGCGTCAAGTGGTGAAACTGAAGGGTAGAGGCTTGGCCATAGAGCACCAGCAGGGGAATCAGCACCGCACTGGCCCCCAAGGCCGGAGCTAGGGTTTGGGAGGGGTCAAAGCCAAAGGCATGGGCCTGGTAAAAAAAGGCGGCAATGGCCACCACGGCCACCAGGGCCAAAACTGCGGGGGCCAAGGGGTTAGCCCGCCAGAGCAGATGGATCGATCGGCCCAACCCGATCACCACCCCCAAAGTCACAAAGGCCATGGCCAAAGGCTGCTGGGTCAGGACCAACAGCACCGCGCCCAAGCCCAGGGCCAACCCTAAAAAGCCTTCACCGTCATCCCCCAAAAAATTGCAGGTGAGGAAATGGATCACCGCCGCCCCCAAGCTCCAGCCCAGCAGCCCCAGGGCCAGATTGCCCCCCATCAAACCCAGCAAATTGAGTTCAATGCCGCAGTAGACGATCGTACCGAGACCATAAATCAGGAAAACCGCTAACATCGCCCCCAGGGCTAGGAGAATGCCCAAAATCCACTGACTGCGCTCGGTTAGCCCCGTTTTGACATAGCTAAAGTTCACCCCTTCAAGGTTTGCGCCCTGGAAGTTGGTGCCCTGGAACCAGCAGCCACTAAAGTCTGACTGCGCCAAGTTGGCCTTACTAAAGTCTTGGTTCCGCAGATCGTAGTTCTGGAAGTTGCGGGTGCCATTGCGGTAGGCCGTGAGGATTTCAGCGGCCTGGGCCGGAGTGGGGCGGCGGCGAGCGGTGGTGACTGATGCGGAAGAAGAGGTCATGAACGGGAGCGGCTTAGGTAGACGGTGGGATCGACGGGATGACATCGGTGAACGATCGCAGCAATCCTAGCAGAATCTTTACAGAAGACAACCTTAACGATCGCAAGACCCCCCGATCGAGGATCTGCCCCAGCTTTGGCTCCCTCCATTCCCTCGCCATTACCCGGTCGAAGACCTCAGTCGGGTAAGATCTCCCCAGCCCTTCACCCCGCAACCCCTATGAATTCCCCGAACGTAGCCCCAGTGGCAGATCCAACCCCTGCTGCCGAGGCTGGCCTCACCCCCGAACAATATCGCCAGAAAATGCAGCGCCGCAAAGAAGTGCAAGACCAGCGGCTGGCGGAACGGACCCAGGAAAAGGGCTTGGTGATCGTCAATACGGGCATGGGCAAGGGAAAGACCACAGCGGCCTTGGGGATGGTGCTGCGCTCCCTCGGCCATGGGTACCGGGTGGCGATCGTCCAATTCATTAAAGGAGCCTGGGAGCCTGCTGAAAAAGCTGCCTTTGCGCCCTGGGGTGAGCAACTGGTTTTTAAGGCCATGGGAGAAGGGTTTACCTGGGAAACCCAGGACCGCGATCGAGATATTGCTAAGGCCCAAGAAGCCTGGGAAACCGCCGTAAACTACCTTAAAGATCCGGAATTCCGTCTAGTTCTCCTGGATGAAGTCAATGTTGCCCTCAAACTGGGCTATTTATCCCTAGAGCAAGTCCTAGCCGGAATTGACCAGAAACCCACGGATACCCATATCATCCTGACGGGGCGGGGGGCACCCCAGGGCTTGATCGATCGAGCCGATCTCGTCACAGAAATGACCCTGATTAAGCATCCTTTCCGGGAACAGGGGATTAAAGCCCAAGCAGGCATCGAATTTTAAGCTTTTCCGTTTTTCCCCATCCAGCGGGGACGTTTTTGTCGCGCTCAACTCAAATTCTATGGCCGGTGCAAGGCTGAATGCAGACTTTTGGATCAGTGAGTACCACACGCCCTGGGATGTGTACCTACACGGGGTCGATCGCATCCTGGCAACGGGTAAAAGTCCCTACCAAACCTTCCAAGTAGTGGACAGTGGGGCCTACGGCAAAAGTCTGATTTTGGATGGCAAATGGCAGTCAGCGGTGGGGGATGAGTTTCTCTACCATGAGCCGCTGGTCCATCCGGCGTGCTGCTTCCAGGGCGGACCGCGCAAGGTTCTGATTTTGGGCGGGGCTGAAGGGGCAACCCTGCGGGAGGTGCTGCGGTGGAAAACCGTAGAGCGGGCGGTGATGGTGGATATTGACGGGATGGTGGTGGAAGCCTGTCGTCAGCATTTGGCAGAAATGCACCAAAATTCCTTTGCAGACCCCCGCGCAGAGGTCATTATTGGCGATGCCTTGGTCTTTCTCCAGGAAACCGAGGAACAGTGGGATGTCATCATTGCCGATCTCACGGATCCGATCGAAAGCGGCCCCGCCTTCCGCCTCTTTACCCAAGAGCACTTTCAGCGGGTCCAGTCTGTGCTAGCAACCGGCGGTTTCTACGTCCTCCAAGGTGGCTCCCTCACGCCGCCAGAGCTGCCCGTCCACGCCCGCCTTGTCAACACCCTCAAAGCCGTCTTTCAGCAAGTCAACCCCTGTTTCTGCTATGCCCCAACCTATGGGGTATCCCTGGGTTTAGTCCTAGCGGCGGATCGGGACTTTTCCACCCGGCCAGAACCGGAGGCGATCGATCGGCTGCTCCAAAGCTCCACCACGGGCGGCTTCCGGATGTTTGATGGTGAAAGTTTGCTGGGAATGTTGCAGTTGCCGCTCTATGTCCGGCGGGCGATCGAAGCTGAAACCGAAGTCTACACCCTAAAGCACCCCCCTAAGGCATTTGGCGAGGGATCCATGGCTTAGAGCAATATTTAGTTTGGTAGGGGTCGCGCCCCCGTGCCGACCCTCTTTAGGGCACAACCGGGACAAGCGCACCGGGCAACCACAGGGGGTTTGCCCCTACGAGTCCATCTTAAATTGGCGGGTTAAAAAACTTTGTAGGGGCCAGGTTTCCTGACCCTCTGGCCAATCCCAGAACCTAGGGCGCAAAAATCACACCCCTACAGCGGATTTTGCTGAACAACGATTAGCCTTTGGCCCCAAACCCCGA
>JBMTWK010000080.1:0-9587 GCA_049452395.1 Prochlorothrix sp.
AAAACCGGGGCAACCACGGGGGGATTGCCCCTACCGGCGTTGGCGCAGGACAAAGACCTTGGCTTCCTCTGGTTGGAGCTTAATGGGCACGAGTCCCTTTACTGCTGGATAGACAGTCTCGGCTTCCACGTCCAGGATCGATCGCACTTGATGTTCCTCAAAGCTGAGCAGGAAATTGCCGCCCTCCGTGGAGTAGGCATAGAGCACCTGGCTCGGATCTGGGCAATCTTGGTCTAAATAGTCGCAATCCTCGAACTTTCGCAGCATAAAGAGGTCTTGGTCTGCTTGGGCACTCTCAGGGAACAAAAATTGCGTCTTGCCATAGCGCAACACGGGATAGTCCTGCCGCAGGTGCATTAAGTTGCGAGTCATTTGGTAAAGCCGATCGTTCCAGCCCCCATCCCCCGGCCAGATCATCATTTGTTGATTAAAGGGACTGCCGCCAATGCCAAAGGGGCCGCTGTGGCGGGGATGGTGGGGTACTGCTAGCCCGGTTTCCGAACCGTACAGCACCAGCGGTACGCCCTCACTGGCAAACATAAATTTCAAGGCACTGGCATAGGCTTGGTAGGTCATGCCGTTGTAGTAGGACAGCAAACGCGGCTGTTCGGGACTGTCTACAAAGTTAACCCAGCCCTTTGCATCCTCTGCACTGACGACATCTAGGGCATGGCGCGGCACCTCTAAGGAGGCGCTGGGGTTCAAAATCCAGTGAATAACCCGCTCAACCGGCCCATAGTTGTAATAACGGCCTTCTTTCCCCAGAAGGGTCTCCCGGAGAACGGCAGTGCGGCCATCCCAGCCCCGGTCTTGCCCAAAAAAGCGCCGCAGCGCAATGCTGAGGGTATAGTTCACCAAGCTGTAACTTTGGGTTTTCTCATACCAGTTAATACTGTCGAGCTTGCGATAGCCCCCATCGCCGTAGGCGGCGATCAAAATGGTCTCTGGGTGGGTTGCGGCGATCGTAGACTCTAGTTTTTGCCAGAATGAGACGTTAATTTGGGGAATATCGGGCAAATAGAAGCCCGCGATCGGCACACCGTCGGGATTTGCCGCTAGCCAGAACTGTAACGCCTCTAGGAGATAGGCTTCTACCTGGGGATTGCCTTGATCCAGGTCGGGTAAGCCTGCGATCGGGGCTTTTTCCAGCATTTCCGCTGTGGGGCGGTTGTAATCCAGGGCGATCGGCTC
Organism: Prochlorothrix sp.; assembly: GCA_049452395.1. Classification (GTDB taxonomy): domain Bacteria; phylum Cyanobacteriota; class Cyanobacteriia; order Prochlorotrichales; family Prochlorotrichaceae; genus Prochlorothrix. The sequence goes on from JBMTWK010000080.1 coordinate 1,192, forward strand.
GTGGAACCATCCCTGGGGATTGAGTCGCTGGGTTACGGCTGGGCTTGACTGGGCTGAATTGCGCTGGTTTTGATTGGGATTGCTTAAATTACCTGGCTCTGCTGCAAATTGCCCTTGCTCAGTTCCCCCTAGCCCCTCTGGCCCTTCTAGACCTTCTAGGGCTATATAATCTGCTACTCGCTCCCCATGGCGATAGATGGCCCCATTGTCAATGAGCCACTGCTCGGACTGGCTGGGGTTAAAGGGTTTATAGGTCAGATCCGATCGGTAGGGCGAAGAATGATTGAGATTTAGTTCTAGGATCACGCCAATGCCGCGATCGTCGGCTGCATTGAGAAGCTTTCGGAATAACCGCAGCCGATCGGCTGTGCTCGCGTCTACTGTGCTCGCGTCTACTGTGCTTGCGTCTACTGTGCTCGCGTCTGACTGGATTGTATCTACTGTGCTCGCGTCTGCTGGGATTACGTCTGCTGGGATTACATCTGGCTGAATCGCGTCTGTCGGCGTGAATTCGGCTGCAATTGCGGTGATTTGGGTTGTTTCTGTTTGGCTGGTGTCGCGATCGACCGATCGCCAAGTCCCAGGCTGCTGGGTGCCATGCTGGGTGCCATAACGGGGCAAATCCCGAAAATGCTCATCGATCTCGAACCAATCCTTGGTCCAACCGCTATTAAACCCCGCATTGACATGGGCGTAAAAATCATCCACTAGCTCCCCGTCAGTTTTTGCGGTTTCATAGAGATAGTTGGAGCTACCGGGATCATAGAGCAGGGCATTGGCGCTGTCTTGAATTTCCGAGAGGATAATCTTGGTTACGCCTAAATCTTGCAGATAATCTAGCTTTTGGATCACCCCTGCTAAATCGCCCCCCCAGTACAAATTCATGTAGCGGTGGGTACTGTCGTAGGTGTGGGGCAGGATCGATCGGTTGGCCCGGTTATAGGCTTGGGTGCTAGGGTCTAGCTCTGCCGTGACGGGGAAGGCATCGACGGGACTGTTATTGCTGGGGTCGCCATCAAAGAAGCGATCGACCACGATGTAATAGAGCACATCATTGCCCAAATTGCCCCGCGAGGATCGCCAAGCACTAGCTGCCTGGGCCAAGCTCCAATTTCCTCCCGGCCCCAGGATCAGAAGCACAGCCAAAATCACGGCTAAACAGGGCCAGAGAATCCGTCGTTGAATCTGGCCTAAAAAACGTTGCGATACGCTTTGCATCATCGATATAGCAGCAGGTAGAGCAGCAGAACAAGAGTTAAGCAGAAGCAGAGAGGGGAAAAGCTGGGTTAAAGGGCTGAAATTCCGGTTTTATTGCCCGAAGCTCTTCCCTACGGCGATCTTAAAGGAATCATGGGCGATCGTGCGCCCTTTTTTTAGGGGGTGCCTATTTAGGGGGTGTCTATTTAGGGGGTGCCTAGGGCGATTTGGGTTTCCGGTAACCCAGTGGGAGATTGGGCCGCTGCGTAGAGTCTGGGGAAAGCTTGGGCAAAGTCTTGGGTTAAGGGTTCCGGCGGGGGTAGGGAACCCTCCTGGCTGGCGCTGAGAAACTGGGCGACATGGGTGGGATCGACATGGCCGAAGTTGTGGAACCACAGCCCTTGGATGTCGTGGGCGAGTCCGAAAATGGTGCTGGCAAGCTTTGGCTCAATGAGAACCACACAAATTACGCCCAAGCTAGCTGACATTAACCAGCGCACATTGAGACCATAGCGATCGCAAAAGCTCCGGTAGGGCAACAGCACCACATCACTGAGCAATTCCAGCTTGAGACTGAGGGAGGCTTTGCGATAGAGGGAGGAGACGGGCAGACGATTAACGGGATTGCTTGAGAGGGTTTGTGCTTTCCGTTTACGGAGTTGCTGTTTGAGCCACTCCACGGCAATAACCAAGCGAAAATAGAGAAATTCCCCTAGGTTGTAGCCCAGGATATAGCCAAAGACGTTGACGACATAAAAGACAAAGATGGAGAGAAACATAAAGTGAAACAGGGGTTCAAAGTTGATCTCCCCTGATTGCAAGAAGATGAGGCCCACATTATAGAGGGGCCAACTGATGATGATTCCGGCATAGTCTACGATCGGCTTGAGGATCACTTGCCGGAGGGGAACGCTGGCGCTGGTCACGTTCATGTTCTCATGGAAAAACTTGGAGACAAACCGCTTCCAAAGGGGCGGGCGACCCGTAATTTTTTTGGCAACAAATTCTTCTTTAAAGGGGTTTGTCTTCCCCTGAATCACAATTTTCTGGCCGATCAGGTAATAGAAAAAATATTGGGCTAGGGCATAGGGAATGAGACCGGCGATCGTAAAGGCGATCGTCCAGGGGGCTGATCCCGTCGCTACAATTAAAAAACCGAAGTCACAGCCAATTTTCCAGCTAATAAAGCCTAAAAACAGGCTGATGAGGTATTCGCAGGCATCTAGGTTTGTTTCCGGGCGAATCAGGAGGATGAGGCGCTGAAGGGACTGCCGCAGGCCAGGGAGTTCCTGGAACAGGATATAGACCAGCAGAGGCAAGATGATCTGGAAAAGTTTACTACTGCCAAAACTAAGGGCGGTAGAATCTGGTAGAGCCAGGGCAAGATGAAGCATAAGAGTCAAGAAGATGCAAAGGTATGGATAGTAGAGCCGTAAATAACCCGTTTTTTCCCTATCCTTAGGAAAAAGGGCTGGCTAGACCATAGGACCTCGGATGAAAGACTGGGTAAATCTCGAACACAGCCGTGCTGGGAGCCTCTCACGTTGGAAGACGTTGGAAGAATCTCTGTAGGGGCTGTGCTTTCGTAGGTCCCTGCGACCGTCCCAACCGGGGTAACTCCGGGGGGATTGCCCCAACCGAATGAATTAACCCGCTAACGTGAGATGGACCCGGCTGAAGGGACAGGAGAAATACCAGAGGTCTATTACTCTAAAAATGCTTCTCAAAACAAGATCAACAGGAAAATCAACTCAGAAATTAGTGATGATATTTTAAAACGAGAAGACTCCGCGCACCCAAATTTAGGGTTAACACGGGCTGATTTCGGAAAAATTCCCCCGGCCCACTGCGCAGAACTGTTCCAGGGGCGTAGCCTTGTACCAGGCTGGGGGAGGGGTCTAGGGGCCGCTCTGGGGCAACCCAGTCGCCGTCGAACATCACTTCCCAGGTGCCGGGACACCGATCGGGAATGGGACACTCATAGGAGTTGCGATCGAGGTGGAAACTGTGGTCGCCAAAGTTAAAAAGCACTAACAAAGACGACTCTGGCGCAGCCGCGCTACTCCGCCACAGGCCCAACACCGCATTTTCCGCATCGCTGTGGCAAATCTGGATTTGGGTGAGGGGTTGGAGGCGATCGGGGTCTACCAAAGTATGGCAGCGGAACAACTGCCGCAGGGTAATCATATCGGCCCGGTGCTGGTCATGGTGGAAAAAGATTTCCGCATCGGTGAGGCCCGTATTGCGCCAGGTGGTGAGCTGCTCCGGGGTGACCCCTTGCCACTGCACCTTCCAGTGATCGCCGTCCAAGGAAGATCCCAAGGTCAGGGAATCCACCGCTGGCACAAACATATAGAGCAGGTTAGCGCTAAACAGGGTTAGGGCTTCGGCTCCGCGCACCATCCGCCGCACATAGTTGAGGAGTTGTTCGGGCTGAAGTTGTCCCATTTGGATCAGGGCTTCCCCTTGGCGCTTGGCCAGTTCTGCGGGGTTGTAGCCGTAGGCCCAGGGGGTTTGGGGCCGCCCGGAGGCAATGTGTTCGTCGGGACAGGTTTCGTCGTGGAGTTGCGCATAGAAAGCGTTGGGGCGCTTCCACTGGATCATATAGGTTAAATCGGGCAGGATTCGGCGAATATCTGGGAAAAGGGGCCGATAACGTCGCCAGGGAAAGCTGTAGAGTTCCTCTAGGACGGCAAAGCCAGCGGGAGCGTAAAAGATATCTACACAGTTGCGGATGACCCAGTGGTTGTGGGCCTCAAAGGTTTCGCCGAGAATGCGCACTTCTGGATCTGCTTCTTTGAGGACGGTGCGCAACTCTTGGAGGAAAATGGCCCCAAAATTGACGCTACGGTTAGAATATTGCAGAATTAAGCCGTCTAGGTAGTCTAGGCGAATGAATTTGAGCCGATATTGCCGAACAAAGGCTATGAGCTTCTCAATGAGCTGTCGCCGGACTTCGGCATCTTCCAAGCGGAACATCCAGGTGCCGTAGTCCCGGAATTGATAGGCTTGGTTGTCTGTGTAGAGGGGCTGGCTGGAGTAGGGGCGGTTGATTTGGTCTAGGGATCCTTCAAAGGGCTGGCTGACTTGGTGGACAAAGATGAGGTCGGGCACGAGGGTGAGACCGTATTCATAGAAGCGATCGACCAAGCGCATCAAATCTTGGCTGCTGCCCAGTTGCCAGTCCACATCGGCGCTGTCGTAGGTGAGGTAGTTGAATTTGTAGTTTAGACAGGCCCGATCGGCCATGGACGAGGAGAGGGGAGCCATGATCAGATCCACGGCCCATTCCGACAAGCGCCCTGGGATGTCGGTTTTGAGGATTTGTTGGGCAATGGGATCTTGAAACAGTTCTTCGCGACTGCGGGGCGCGAGGATACCGCGACTGTAGCCCGCTAACAGCCCCTCTAGGGTTGTTTCCAGCAAAACGCGGCCCTGCTCAAAGCGAGGGGGGACATTTTGCCAACTGTATTGGGGGTTGGGTACATAAAGGGTGCTATAGACCCGATCGAGGGTGCTTAAGGGCACGAGGGGCTTCCAAATGCTGGTTCCGGGACGATACCGAAACTTAATCGCCGTACCGGGCATGACTTGATCGATCTGACCGTGCCAATAGTTTGCCCCCCCTCGCCCGTCTAATTGGGGTGGTGTTAGGTCTTGCCACGGGCGAGTCCCGACTTTGACTTGAATGCGGTAATGCTCTAGTCCGGTTCGACTTTCTAGCCCATAGGCCACGGGCCAGTACACCACCACTGCCACACAAACCCGACCATTTGCATAAACCTTTTCGACGTGGGTCAGGTGGGACAGATGGGCGGCAAAATCTAGGGGTAGCGGTTCGGGGGGGTCTGGAGTGGGGTTAGGGAAACGCTTAAGAATAGTTTGCAGCATGAACAACGGGGAAGGGCACGGGGCGCGTGGGGGGTAGCCAAAAACCAAGTTCCAAGGCTAGCGCCTGGGTTGCTTCCATCTTATCGGTCGAGATAGACCACAAGGTCACTTACGGCACTTTCGTTGCAAAGGGTTAAGATTTGTTACAGTGTTAAGAAACAGTGACGCAAGGCGAGGCAATCCCCCTAATGCCGTGGGGAAGGCAGGGATAAGGGGGGGATGGAGACCGGGCACTGGCTAGGGGTTCCACCGTAAAGATGCGCCTCAGGTGGGTGTCCTAGGCGACTGGGGTGCTGGGGAGGCTAATGATGTAGCGCAGGCCAGACTCCGGTGAGTCTTGCATCCAGAGCTTGCCGCCTTGGAGTTCGGCCCAGTACTGACAGAGCAGGAGCCGCAACTGACTGGGACGGTTGCTGTGGATATCCAGTTTGGGGGAGACGTTGCCTCGGACGGGTAGGAGGTTTTTAATTTCTGCCTCTAGCTCTTCTAGGGCGATCGCCTCTAGCTGTTCTGGGGTGGCTGTTGCCATTGCTGCCCCACTGGCATAGCTGCCTAGGCCCCGCTGAAGTGGCATGGGAGCCGGGTTGATGGCTGCGATGGAACCATCATCGAGCCAGGGGTGGGAGAACCAGAAGGTGAGGCGCAGTTGGCCTTGTTTTTGGGCAATGTGGAGCCGCAGGATGCTGTCGGGGTCTTCCTTTTCGCCGACGGTTTGCACCAGGCCGTAGATGATGTTGTAGAGCATTTTTCGCATTTTGTCGCGATCGAGACTCCAGATCCGTTGCCCTGGTTCACGGGAAATTTTCACCGTTGTCGGCATACTGACAATCACATCTTGCACATGGTGCAGCACCTGCTCACAGAGCGCTTCCACATCTAAGGGCAGGGTCTGTAGCGGCAGATTGAGATCTTCAACCTGGGCCAGTTCGAGGATCTCTTGGCTCCAAAGGCGGAGGGTGTGGCCGCTATCTTGGATAACGTTGAGATATTCCTGCTGTTTTGAGTTGATATTGCCATAAATTCCCCGCCCTAGGATATTGGCCATCCCTAAAATTGCTGTGAGGGGACTGGTCAACTGATCCGCGAGTTGGTGCACAAGGCGGAGACGGGCTTGGAGGGGTAAAAGCTGGGTGGAGAAGTCGAGGGGAGGTTCCGGGTTCATGGCCGGATGTTGGGGCTTTTCGTCGGGCACCATGGCCCAGAACTGGGACAGGGGCGGTGGGTTCACATCCAGTTCTTCCCACATGTCGGCGTAGTTGGGGTGACTCATCACCTGGTGGTTGATCTGCACCATCCGTTCCCGTTCTGCCTCGCTCACACACCAGCGGGAGAACATGTTCAGGGTGTAGATGTCCCGTTCTTCAAAGATGTGGGGTTTTTCGTCCATGAGGGCCAGGGTGCCGATGCAGTGGCCGCTGGAGAGCAGGAGGGGAATGCCAATGTAGGCGCGGATGCCGTATTCCTGGGCGAGGGGAGAGTCGAGGAAGGCGGGGTTGCTGCGGGTGTCGGGGATGTGGAGGGGTTTGAGGCTGTCTACCACATGGGTGCAGAAGGTGTCGAGGCGCTTGATGACCCGGTGGGAGGTGACGGTGTTCATCAGTCCTAGGCGGTGGAGGCCGACGGCGGCTTTGATGGAGAGGCGATCGCGCTCCATAAACCCAATCCAGCCGAAGGGCATCTCAAGAATCTTGGCGGCAGTCTGGATGGCCTCTTCAAAGATGGTGAAGGACTTGGCATCAAGGAGGCCACTGTTTGCCAAGACAAGCAACCGCTCCTGTTCACGACTGGGAGCGTGGCGATCGTCGATGGCGCAGAAGAGGCGATTGTCAAGCATGATATTCTTAGAAACCTTCAGTAAAACCACACCTTAGGGGGCCATGGCCAAGACCATGATTGAGATCGCGGAGGATTAGGAAACCCCCCAATTAAACCCAACTCACCGGGATCTCTACAGTGTTGGATTAGCTGTGTTGGATGATCGGTTTTGGATTAATCGGGCCGGAGGAACCGGGATAGATTAATCGCCTGGGGTTGATCGTCCGTGTTGGCGATTGGGAACACGCGCCTGAAGACACGCTCTCTCAAAGTATACGGGTTAGGCCGTTGCACAAGGCTGTTTGGGCCGACTTGAAACCCTAGCCTGACGCTGACGATTGACCTGTTCCCCGATGCTAAAGTGTTCCTATCATATCAGGAGGTCATTAATATGGTTTACGCAAAAGGGCCGATCGAGGGATAGGTATTTCGTTATCAATCCAGATCCTGGGAACCTATCAATCGAGACCCTGGGAACTTTAGCCGATAGTTCTGTCAAAGAGTTCTGTCAGAGCGTTCTGTCAAAGAGTTCTGTCAAAGAGTTCTAGCAAAACAGACTCCGTTGGGATGGGGGGGCGGGGGGGGCTGTTTGCGGTGGTGAATCTTCCAGTTCTGGGCCTAGTTTGCTGGGAACTCTCGTTATTTTTCTAGCTTCGATCGTCGGTTAGGGGTTGGGGTTTCGGTCAGGCCGTCGGCCTCGATCGGGGGGTGTCTTGTGGGGGTGGGGGCGTTGCGATGCAGCCTGCGGGGTTGGGGGGTGCCTGTAGCTGTTTGGGGCTGGGTTTGGCGATCGGCTGAGGGGCAATGATTTTAAAAGAAAAAGTCCGCCCCGAAGGACGGACTGAAGCTTCCTAGATGTTTCTCCAATTGAAATTATTATCTTGGAGAATTGGGGCGGTCGCAATCCGTTAAATGGCGGATTCTGTGCTCTTTGTTACAAAAAGAGACCTTTGGGGTTGGGGTAATCCCCCTGTGGTTGCCCTGGGTTGGGTTCCAAGAGGGTCGGCACAGGGGCACGACCCCTACCGAGATTCTTCCAAAGTGGGATTCTCTCTTTCTAGCAAGCCTCTAGTAGACCCAGGCATAAGTTTTACACCTTGTAGTGTGAGCGTCTCGCTCCCCATGTGGGCATCTTGCCCGCACTCGAAAGGGGATGGGAATTTCCGCCCTGCTGGACTAGCAAGCTTTTACCGCACATAGATGACTCTGGAGTCTAAGCCTGCCGATCGCAGCACCCGATCGAGGTATTGGGCAACGGCCCGATCGGAGAATGCCCCCACTTGGATGTAGTTGCCCCGGCGGGTCTTGAGGATTAATGCGTCTGAGACACAGGTCCGCACCTGGGCTAGGGTTTCGGCGTTATCCCCTGGAATCGCGACGACATAGGGGGAGGCGGGTAAGCGGCCAATATAGGTGACGGTGCCGACGAGGCGGGAGTTGTGGGGGGTGCAGAGGTCGGGGAGGGGCTGGTAGGGGTAGGCAGTGGGGGAATA